>JAAZVD010000043.1 GCA_018623785.1 Bacteroidota bacterium
CTCGCCATGAGGGCGGCCTGACGATACGATGACAAGGCTATTCAGGAAGTTCACACCCCTTGTCGCTACGATTGGAATCCCCGGGGCGGGTCCGTGTGTATGACCCGACTATCCGTATTCAACCACCCCGACCTTCCCCATGGCCTCTTCCGCTTTCAACCGCATCATGGTTACCGCGGCCCTGCCGTACGCCAACGGCCCCGTCCACCTGGGTCATTTGGCCGGCGCATACTTGCCTGCTGACCTGTTCAGTCGCTTCCAGCGCATGAAAGGCGAGGACGTCGTATTCGTCTGTGGATCCGACGAAATGGGTGTAGCCATCATGGTACGGGCTCGTAACGAGGGCATCGACCCGCAGGATCTGGTAGACCGCTACCATCCGATGATTGAGAAGGCGTTTGCTGGTTTCGGCATGAGTTTTGATCACTACGGCCGGACCACATCGCCCATTCATGCCGAGACCAGTCAGGACTTCTTCCGCACCCTGGCCAGCAAAGATGTATTCGCCCTCAAGACAGAAGAACAGCTCTACGATCCGGAGGCCGGCATTTTCCTGGCGGACCGTTTCGTGGTGGGGACGTGTCCATCGTGTGGCAACGAGAATGCCTACGGCGATCAGTGTGAGAAATGTGGGTCGACGCTCAGCCCCAAAGAGCTCATTAATCCGCGTAGTACGTTATCGGACGCCACGCCCGAATTGCGGGAGACCACACACTTCTATCTTCCGCTCGGAGATTTCCAGGGTCGATTGGATCAGTGGATCAGTACTCACCCCGAATGGAAGCCGAATGTGCTCGGGCAGGTGCGCAGCTGGCTCAATGACGGATTGAAAGATCGAGCCATTACGCGCGATGTGCCGTGGGGTGTTCCTGTTCCGAAAGATGTGGCTGACGAGCTAGGAATCGATGCCGAGGGAAAAGTCATCTATGTGTGGTTCGACGCACCTATCGGCTATATTTCCGACACGAAGGAATGGGCTCTTAAGCAAGGCGATCCCGAAGCGTGGAAGCCGTACTGGCAGGCGGACGACACGCGCCTCGTGCATTTCATCGGCAAGGACAACATCGTCTTCCATTGCCTGATGTTTCCGGCCATGTTGATGGCGCATGGAGACTACACGTTGCCCGAGAATGTGCCGGCCAACGAGTTCCTGAACATTGAGGGAGAGAAACTGTCCACGAGTCGGGGTTGGGCGGTGTGGCTGCATGAGTACCTGGAGGACTTCGAGCCCGATTTGCTGCGCTATGCCTTGGCCACGATGCTCCCTGAAACGAAAGATGCCGACTTCAACTGGAGCGAATTCCAGACGCGTGTCAACTCGGAATTGGCCGACGTGCTGGGCAACTTCGTCAACCGGACCCTCACGTTTGCCGCCCGCTTTGCCGACGGTAAGGTGCCGGAACTGGTCCATCCTTCGGCAGCGGACACGGCCGCCCTGCAAGAACTTGCGACCTTTCCGGATCGCATAGGGAAGGCCTACGACAGCTACCGCAACCGGGAAGCTGTGTTTGAGACTATGGCCCTCGCACGTCTGGGCAACAAGTATTTCAACGACACCGAGCCTTGGCACACGCGCAAGTCCGACCCTCAGGCTTGCGCCAATACGATCCACGTTTCGCTGCAAATCTGTGCGTCCCTGTCGGTCCTGATGGAGCCTGTTTTGCCGTTCTCAGCGGAAAAGCTGCGTTCCATGCTGCGCCTTGACGGAGTGCGTGCGTCGATGCCCGCGGGTGTCCAGGGAGAGATCGGTTGGGACCAGGCGGGCCGCCCGCTGCTTTCGCCCGGTCATGAGTTGGGCGAACCCGGCATTCTTTTCACCAAGATTGAGGACGACGTGATTGAAGAGCAGAAAGCCAGACTCGGCGCTACCCCGGAAGGGCAGGAAGAAGAATCTCCTCATGAGCCGGTAAAGGACGTCATAACGTACGATGACTTTGCCAAGTTGGACTTCCGCATGGGTACGATCATAGAAGCTGAGGAGATGCCAAAGTCAAAGAAGCTGGTCAAAACCATAGTTGACCTTGGCTTCGAGAAGCGTCAAATCCTGGCGGGCATCAAAGAGCACTTTGAGCCTCAAGCGCTGATTGGCAAGCGTGTGGCCGTAGTAGCCAACCTGGCACCGCGCAAGATGATGGGCACCGAAAGTCAGGGTATGATTCTGATGGCGGAAGATCGCGAAGGCGCCCTCTTCCTGATGAACTCCGACGGCGAGAACGGATCCGTTATCCGGTAAGACGGGAAGGATTTCTGCGGTCCGGCTGCAGGCAGCCGGACCGCAGAAAAAGGTCCCTAGATGTTGATCGGCACTCCGTAGGCGGCACGCGTGGCTTCCATGACAGCCTCCGACAGCGTCGGATGCGGGTGGATGGACTCCATGATTTCATGCGCTGTGGTTTCAAGCGTACGAGCCGTGACGGCTTCGGCAATCATCTCCGTGGCGTCGTAGCCGATGATGTGACAGCCCAAGAATTCGCCGTACTTGGCATCGTAGATAACCTTGACGAAGCCTTCGTTGTGCCCCATGGCTGCGGCTTTTCCAGATGCAGTGAAGGGGAATTTGCCTACTTTCACCTCGTATCCAGCCTCTTTAGCAGCATCCTCCGTGTAGCCAACGGAGGCTACCTGCGGCTGGCAGTAGGTACAACCCGGGATGTTGTTCTTGTTGAGCGGGTGCACGTCTTCGCCGGCAATCTTCTCGACGCAAATAACCCCTTCGTGGCTGGCTTTGTGGGCAAGCCATGGCGGTCCGGCCACGTCGCCAATCGCGTAGACGCCCGGAGCGCTGGTCTGGCACCATTCGTTGATGACTATGGCGCCCCTTTCCGTTTTGACGCCGGCTTTCTCCAAGCCAAGGTCCTCGATGTTGCCGACGACGCCGACTGCGGAGAGGACCTGGTCGCATTCGATGATTTCGTCGCCCTTCTTGGTTTCAACCGTAACCTTGAGGGTTTTGCCTTTCGTATCCACGTTCTTGACCATGGAGCTGGTCATGACCTTGATGCCGGCCTTCTTGAAGACCCGAGCCAACTCTCGGCTGACATCCTTGTCTTCGACGGGGACGATGCGGTCCTGCAATTCGATGATTGTCACCTCCGTCCCCATGTGATGGTAGAAGTAGGCAAACTCGACCCCGATGGCACCGGCGCCGCAAATAACCAGTCTCTTTGGCTGCTTGGTTTGCAGTAGCGCCTCTTTGGAGGATATGATTTTCTCGCCGTCAAAGGGCAGCGAGGGAAGCTCGCGAGGGCGAGCACCGGTGGCCACGATGATGTGCTTTCCGGAGATGGTCTCTTTCTTGCCGACCTTTTTGCCGTCCATATCCGTGGAGGGCTCGATGTCCACGTTGCCGTTACCTGCAAGTCGGGCGTGACCGTAGTGCACCTCGACCTTGTTCTTGTTCATCAGGTAATCGACACCCTTGTTCATCTTGCCGGCCACGTCCCGGCTACGACCGATGACTTTGTCGAACTCGGCCTTGATGGCGCCTTCGGCCTTGAGACCATAGGCGTCAAGATGCTTGGTGTACTCCATGATCTCGGCGCTCTTGAGGAGTGCCTTGGTCGGAATGCAACCGATGTTGAGGCATACACCGCCGAGTTTGTTCTTCTCGACAATGGCGGTCTTGAGACCAAGTTGGGTGGCGCGGATGGCGGTTTCGTAGCCGCCGGGGCCCGAGCCGATGACAATGACGTCGTATGATGCGGCCATGGACTGAAATCAGGGATTGGATGGACGTTCGATGGGGTGAAAAATACGGTCTGGTTGGCCTACAGGAATTGAGAGAGGGTGAATAACAACGGCGCGGGTCATCTGCGCAGGAATCGCTCCTCAATGTCTGCCATTTTGCTCACCCGCCGTTCATGTCGACCGCCCTCGAAGTCGCTAGTCAGGAATACCTTGACAATCCGATGGACGACTTCAATACCCATAGTTCGGCTCCCGAGTGTCAACACATTCGCATCGTTGTGCGCTCGTGCATTCCAGGCAGCGAACTCCGTGTATCCACATGCCGCCCGCACGCCAGGTACCTTGTTGCAGGCAATGGCGCTCCCTACGCCGACCCCGTCAATCATGATACCCCGACCGGCTTTACCGTCAGCCACCAACCGGGCTACAGCGTAGGCAAAGTCAGGGTAATCACAGGCCTGCGGCGAGTCTGTACCGACATCCACGACCTGGTAGCCACTCTGCTCCAGCATCTTCAGGATCTCGACTTTCATGGCGTAACCGCCATGATCAGATCCGATGCAAACGATGGGATTCTCGGAGGATGGCGCAGACGGGTCATCGACAGGCTGGGAAGCCGGCTGCAGCGTTATGCCCAGCGACCGGGCAGTATCGAGAGCCAAGGGCGTGACCACAGCATTGGCCGGTACACTCAATACAGAGCGACCCTGGGCCTTTGCATCCCGCACATCCCGTTCACTTATGACCGTTCGACCTCCCATGGCGTGAAGCTACACCTTGTATAGAGCCCATGCAAAAGGTGTATGATCCGTTTGAGCAAGAGCAGTGATATTCTCAGGGTCTGGCCAGCCAGGCCTGCGGGTCCACGGGTTGCCCATCCTTGAAGATGGCAAAAAATACGGATTCTCCGCGTGGTTCGGCGTTTGTGCCAGAGCGCCCGATCAGTTGTCCGGCTCCAACCTCATCCCCTTCGCTGACATAAAACAGGGAAAGATTACCGTACACCGTATGGAAGCCGCCGTGCTCGATAATCGCGAACCGACCCATATCCGGAATGATGTCGATGGTGGAGACCCGACCACCAAAGACCACCATGACCTCCATGGAGGGGCCTGAGTCGATCAAGATGCCCGGATTGGGCGTTCGTGTTCCAAATTCAGGATGAATGATCTCACCAAATGGTTCTACCACGGGTCCTTTTGTCGGCCACGGCAGCGAACCTTGCACGCCGTCGAATGAAGCCGTCATTTCTCGCGCAGACAGACCTCGGCGATCGGTCCGCGGGGCGCTTGTACCGCTCGCAATGAGCGCCTGTATTTGATCCATGAGTTGTTGCTCTGTGGACCGCTTCTCCGTCAGAGACTCTGCTCTGTTCTCTTTTTCTTGTCGAATGGATTGGATTTCGCGACGTACCGTGCCTAGCAACCCCACCAGATTTTCCTGTTCCCGATCCACCGCTCCGAGCATGACCTCGGTTTCAGCAAGCCTTTGCTGCATTTCTCCCCGTTGTTGCGTCAGGGCATCTGTCGTGGTTTGCAGGCCTTCCAGACGGGAGCGTCGTTCCCGGGAAAACCGTCTCAGATAGTTGACCCGCACCAACATCTGGTTGATGGATGATGCCGACAAGATCAGTGCTGCGTCGTGCTGTCGTCCGTACCTGTAGGCATGGGATGCGCGCTCCCGATACTCTGAGCGCAGGTCATTCAACTCTTGATTCAGGGTCCCTATGGCCTGCTGAAGGGAGTCTCTTTCGAAGATGAGTTGCTCAATACGTGTATTGTAGGTGCGCACCAGGGCTTCGCGCAGTGAGAGTTGGCGGTTCAGGTCGGAGAGTCGACTTTGTTTTTTCTGCTCGTTCAGGGTGGCCTCCTCGAGCAATCGCTCCTCTTCCGCGATGTTCTGACGAAGCTCCTCCAACCGCCTTTCTGTAGCTGTCAGGGCTTGTGACCACGACGTGGTCGGGACGAGAGCGACTACGAGCATCACACCGAGAAGTGCGGTAATCCGCTGCGGTAATCCACTCCGTAGTGTCATGGTATGGTGCCCGTTAAGAGTTGTCATCATCTCCCCAAGTCTATCCACTGTGCTTCAGAGGTTGCCTTCAAAGCGAAGGTCAGATGGTCCGGTTGCAGCTCTATCCGGTGCCATGCCATGCTGATGCGCATGTTCTCACCAGGGCGGGAGAGGGCCATGCGGCGGGGAATGGTTTCCCCTTGGACGTCGATAAAGTCCGAGTACCATCGCTGTTCCAGAAGCGTACCGTCGGCGTCCCACTCTTTGATGGCCACTACCCGCCAAAGAGCGGGGTCTATGGTGTAGCGCAGCCTCCCGTCTCTGCTAGTCAGAAGGTACAGGGTCGAATCGGTATCCACATGCCATGATCCGTCCATCTTGGGTTGTTCGAATCCCGTGGCCAGTTCAACCATGTTCAGTCCAGCCACAGCACCAGGAAGCATCCCGGCTACGCGTTCCGGGGATCCGGTCCAAACGATCTTCTCAATACGGTCATACACCCAGGCAGAGTCCGGCGTAACCAGAACTCTGGCGCCTTCCACGCCCAGCGGGAACGTGACGCGAGCAAGGAGGGACTCCGGATGGAGATAATCGATTTTGGCCGTAAAGCGACCGCTTTCCTCTGGAGAGGATAGGGCAATACGGGCTTCCGCGTACAACCGATTCATGGATGAAGGGTAGGCGGGAAGGCGCTCCAGAATGTCAGCAGCGGTGTGATATGGAAACTGATCTGGAAGTGAGCCCGACGACGTTCGGATCGGGTTCGATGTCATACATCCTGCCCCCAGCCCGACGATTAGCACAAGCCATATCGTCTGCATGACGATGCGTGGCAGGCTGCTGGTGCTGGTGTAGTGGGACTGTCCGGATTGCATGGAGTACCTACGGGACCTGCTGAAGCTGCCTTTGAAGCGCGAGAGCAGCCCGTGCCTCGGTAGAACCGGGCACGGCCCGTTCAACCAGTTCATCGATCAGCTGCATGGCGGTGTCCAGGGCTCCTACGGCAGACAACACGCGAGCCCGTGAAAGTACAATCGGCGCATATCCAGGAAAGAGCAGGATCGCATCTTCTGAGCGCTCAAGGGCCACGTCATGATCCCCACTGGCCAGCCAAGCATCCATGGCAAGGGTCCACGCTTGCAGATGCCGAGGGTATGAGGCCACATGCTCATCCGCCAGCAGGGCTGCTTCCCGCGGGCGGTCTGTCTGCATCAGGAAACGGACCAAGGCTGCCATGGCTGCTTCGTCGGAGGGGTCAGCCTGCCAGGCCAAGCGGTAGATTTCCAGGGAGTCCTTCGGGGCCACGGGGTCAGGGCGTATTTCCGATGGGGTCCAGGCCAGGCCAGTAGCAGCCGAAAGATCCCGATCCGGCAATCGAGCATCCAGATCCGTAAGAATAGCCAGCACCTCGGGATCGTCTTCCGCTTCGAGTAGGAGCGAGAGTCCGATACTGGCTGCCTCATTCCAAGCCGCTTTCCGCATCAGAAGCTGCGTAAGCTCGAGCCGGTCATCGAACGTGCCACGCAGCGCAACAAGCCGCCGGGCACTTTGAATGGCACCGTCTACGTGGCCCCGTTCCGAAAATACCCGCAAGGCGCCGGCAGCCATGGCCGCATCTTTAGGGAAGCGTTCAAGTCCGCTAGTGGCAAGCGCAATGCTCAGAGGGGCTGGCCCCCTTTCGGCCAGCATGGTAAGGTGCCGCAACAGAAACGTTGGATGAAGCGTGCTCAGCGCCAGTAAGCGATCGACGGCTTGAGATGCAGCCTCCGGGTCTCCTGCTGCAAGCGCCAGATCCAGATCCTGAGTTATCAGAGCAGGTTCATGGGACGCAGTACGAAGAGCTTGGTCCAGATAGAATCGCGCTGTCCCCAATTCTCCCATGGCTTGTTGCGAGGATGCCATCGAAGCTAAGAGTGCCGGATTATCCGGGTGGATCTTGAGGCCCTCAGAGAACACAGCGGCGGCCCGGTCTGCGTATCCGTTCTGCAGCCACGTCAGACCTCGAATAATGACACGCTGGGCATGCGCCGCTACGTTCTCCTCTGTCTGACGGGCCTCTACGTCTGCAGCATTGACTGAACCGAGCATGGCGACCAGCGCAAAAGCCTGCCCGAGGCGAATAGCCGTGCAGCAGATGGCTCTGGAGGTAGATGACTGTGGCGTCCGGGTCATGCCCTCGAAACGGTTGCTGTCTTCTGCGGTTTCCCACCCGAGCGGGCAGATTGGCGGTTGTTTCTTGGCTCCTATGTGGTTACACTGATCCGAACGTGGAAAAAAACGGAGCGATGTTGCCCTGTCAGCTTCGCCGCAGCCCCATCCGGAACATGGGTATCCAGGACGTCTCGAGGAGTGAAAACGCAGCGCAGATTCGCCGTTTTACACGCCACATCATGCAGGACATGCGCGCACTCGAGCACATGCTCGAGAAGGATATGTTCGAGACGGATATCCAGCGTGTAGGCGCCGAGCAGGAGCTTTTTCTGGTGGACCGTAATGCCCAGCCGGCCCCGCTGGCTGAGGAGGTCCTCGCGTTGGCCGAGGATCCGCGGGTGGTCAACGAGCTCACCCGTTTCAATCTGGAAATCAACCTCGACCCGCTGGAGTTCACCAAAACGTGCTTCTCCAGCATGGAAGCCGATTTGAACAGGTTGATCGAGGCTGTTCGCGTCTTTTGCGGAAAGCTGGATACGGAGTTGGTTTTGACGGGTATCCTGCCGACCATCCACGCGTGGGACCTTCGGCTGGAGAATATGGCCCCCAAACAGCGCTACTACACGTTGAACGACACCATCATGTCGCTGAAGGGAGGGCTTGCCCAATACCACATCCGCGGCGTGGATGAACTGTTCTTCCAACATGACAACATCATGGTGGAGGGATGCAATACCAGCTTCCAGGTGCACCTCCAGGTTACTCCGGACCGGTTTGCCCATTTCTACAACATTGCTCAGCTGGTTTCTGCACCAGTATTGGCATCTGCGGCCAATTCACCGGTGCTGTTTGGTAAGCGGTTGTGGCGTGAAACACGCATTGCGCTCTTTCAGCAAGCTGTTGATACACGAGCCAGCAACCTGTACTTGCGGGACATGAGCCCGCGAGTCCACTTCGGAACGGAATGGGTGGATGAATCGGTGCTCGAAATCTTCCAGGAAGACATTGCCCGGTTCCGCGTCATCATGACGAGTGAGTACGAAGATCCATTCGAGGCGCTGAGCAAGGGAGAGGTCCCGAAACTCAAGGCGCTTCAGCTGCACAATGGTACTGTCTACCGCTGGAACCGCGCTTGCTATGGAATCAGCGGCGACAAGCCCCACCTCCGTATTGAAAACAGATTGTTGCCGTCCGGTCCTACCGTTGTCGACGAAGTGGCCAATGCGGCTTTCTGGACAGGCCTGGTATATGGACTTGGCAACGAAATTGAGGACGTACGAGAGCGCCTGACATTTGACGACGCCAAAAGCAACTTC
>JAAZVD010000299.1 GCA_018623785.1 Bacteroidota bacterium
ATCCGAGGAGATTTCGTCGTGCCTCAGTGGGACGATGACGATTGGTCGGCACCCGATCGCATTACGCGGCAAATGGCAGCACTCGAAGCGCATCAAGCCGATGCCGTTACGCTCTACGCAACGCTCATGCATGTAGACGCAGAGCGCTGGTTTGACCACCCGTTCTACGGGCTGCTCCAGGGAGGCGTGCCGCCAACCATCCTTCACCGCAGGGATGATACGATTCGTTTTCCCGAACTGCGGCGAACGTCCGATACGACGTTCAAGCATGCCTGGATGCAGAAACGCTACCATATCATGCCCATGGCGGATGCGCATCTTCATTTACGCTATTCCCATGGGGGAAACCTCTGGGAGCAGGAGCATTTTCTGCGACGTATGCGCAACACTCCGAAAGATCTCATAGCGTACGGCTGGCACGCCTTCGTTCGCCGCAACGTCCTGGGACACCCTCGTTTTCGGATCTCGGATGAGGCGCGAAAGGCCTTCGACATCTACCTGCAGCACTCCCGTGATTGCGGCATCTTCGACTGACCCGTGAGTTGCCCGTTGGGGTCTACCTCGTTGGGGTCTACCCAGCTGCCAAGCCACGCTCAGGCCAGAGCCGGTCGATGAAGACCGCCCAGGGCAGTCCCAGGAGGAGGATTTCGTAGACCGAGAGGGCAAAGAGGATGTCCATCGTGACCCAGATCCCGATATGCAGCGCCATGACGGCCCACATGGCTATGTAGCGCGTTCGCCGGAACCAGACCAGCCAGGCCAAGGCCTCAGTAATCAAGCCAAAGGCCAGAAACAGCGTAGCCGCCCACCAGTGATCCATGGCAAACTGCTGCAACCAGTTCAACTCGACCGCGCCTGAGCGAGCAACCTCGTCGACTGCTTTCTCGTTAATCCACATCCACAGATGCCTGCCGTCAGCCCACGTCAGGCCCCTTGCTACCAATTTCGAAACGGCGGCCGACGTGTATCCCAGGCCGATGAAGAAGTACGAAAAGCCGATGGCAAAACGCCCTCCCGCTGTGCGGTCTTTGAAGAGCAATTCAGCCAAGGCAAAACCCATCAACCCCATGCCTACAAGGTTCGAACTGTGCGGGATTTCGCCCAGTACGAACCGTGCTGCATACTGCAGCATGAGCAGCAGCATGGCCGTCATGTAGGCCCATCGGCCGAAAGGTATCCAACGATCGATGCGCAGGAAGCCCAGCACGATCAGCGCCGTGATAGCCCAAGCATTCCAGATCGGCAACATGTTGCCATGCATGAAGGCGATGTCGATGTAGCGGGCAAAACCCAGTTCCAGAACGATATCAGAAATGCGCAGCGTATAGTTGCCCCAGTACCAGGCCAGCCAGATACTGCCGGCCCCGATGAAGGCTTCGAATACGCGCCGGAAGATGCGCTGACCGCGGGAATCGGGTCGATCGAACCCAAACAAATTGTCCCACAGATTCCCGAGGAACGGCTGTTTTAGGGCTGGAGTCGTCATGGGCGCAGCACTGGATTGAGGGAACGGATATTCGGCTCAAGGTCCGTACCTACTAACACATACGGCGTGGCGATAATGGCCACGGAGTCCTCCTCTGTAAGACGGGCGCGTACGCGATAGACCATCAGGCGCAGCGGCTCTTTGGGCGGATCGGCGAGGAGCATCAATGACAACGCTGCTACCCGATCCTGATCCCAGACCTCGGTCTTGGACACAAAATTGGCCAGATCAATGGGATCAACCCCTCCAGATCGCACGCCATACGGCAGATGGGGTACGTCAGAGAGCGAGGTAACCTCCCAGGAAATCGAATCCCCGGGAGAGACTTCCCGCACTATGGACCTCGACCACGGGTTACCGGCTTGTGAAAACATAGGGTAGATGGAGAATGGCCAGAACTCGCCCAGATTGACAGCCACCGTAAGCGCATAGACCAACAAGACACTCCAGATGGTCGTTCGCGCTTTATTCGTCAGGGATGTGCGGCTCATTGGTGGCCAGAATTGTACATTCTGTGGTTTTGGACGCATAAATCGTGTTGACCCACCCTACGGGTTTTCATCGGAATGTACATCCCGGGTCGATATCAAGACGACCTTTTACCCCGCCCACTACGATGGGATTACACATTTCTTCTTGAGCCGACTGCAGCACATCCAATCCCGTACCCAAGCGTGGGCCACCACACCGGCCGCACGGCGGCTCATGAAACGAGTGCGCTTCGTAGCAGCAGCGGGCATCATCGGGTATCTCGTCTATTCTCTCTCGGGTATGGGATGGGGTAATCTGATTCGGGACATGCCGCGTACGCCTTGGTTCTATGCGCTCGTCGTGGTCATGTACTTTCTGCTACCCATCTTCGAGACCGTTGCCTACCGGTTTTTCATTCCCGCCCGACGCACCGCCCTGCTGAGTGTCTTTATCCGTAAAAAGGTCCTGAACATGGATCTGATGGGTTATTCCGGTGAAGTATTCTTCCTGTTCTGGGTCAAAGAAAAGCTTGGTATTGCCCGCTCGAAGATGCTGCGCGTAATGATCGACATGGGCATTACCTCCTCCATGGGTGGATTCACCGCCAGTGGACTCCTCCTGGCGCTGCTGCTTTTTCTGGATGTCTTGCCGCTGGACCTCCTTGTAGGGGATACCGATCGAACCCTGCTGCTCGGCGGACTGCTCGTAGCTGCCGTGATGGTCGTAGCCGGCTATCAGTTCCGGCATACCATTTTCAAGCTGCCGGGCCGGACTATCCTGGCGCTTTACGGAGCCCATGTGG
>JAAZVD010000300.1 GCA_018623785.1 Bacteroidota bacterium
ATGGTCATACGATTCTCAGCCAGGGAGGCGGAGTACACAAACTTGCCGTTGGGCGCTACAGCCAGGGCGTGCGGACGTGGAATGAACACCTCCAGCTCCTCCACCTCCATTGTATTCGTGTCGATCTGACCGATGCGCTGCGGCGGATTCACGGCGGCCATTGAACGTCCCACGTACAGGTAGTCAGACGACGGATCCAGTTCCAGCAGGCCAGGTACTTCGAACTCGGCCTGACCAACAAGGTCATTGTCACGAGTGAATTTGAGGACGCGACCGGCTGAAATGAGCGATACGTACCAGTGTGCACCGTCAGGCTCCACGGCAATGTGATGCGGCTTGGCGCCCTCGTCAAAACCGAGCTCTTTCAGGTCGATGACCTTAGTTACCGTATTGGTGGCCACGTCGATGACGTTGATGGTGGCCTCACCCTGGTTGGTTACATAGACGAACTCACGATCGTCAGTGGGCGATGACATACTCGTACTGGACGAGCTGGCACATGCGGAGAACAACAGGGTTGGGATGATGAGCATCACCAGCAAAACGAGACGATTCACGGGCTTGATGGGGTTTCGTGACAGGAATCAGCGACACAGGCACCGCCGGAGCGCCGGATGTGCGATGAGAATCGGGTAGGGTGGTTGACGAAAACGTACCCGAAAAGTTCGGAGAGATCGACGTTGCAGACGGCAAACCTGTAGCACCAGCTACCGTTCCTTCCGAAAGGCTGTCAAAACACGTGAAACTCACGTGATTACCCTGACTGCCGGAGGCGGGTTATTCGTCGGAAGCGCTTCCCCGATTATCTTGACGTTCCCAAACCCCGATTCATGCCATGATTCTTATCACAGGTGCATCCGGTCAGATCGGTGTCGATCTGGCCGATGAACTCGTCAGGCGCCACGGACCCGGCAACGTCTTGGTTACCGACCTTCGAATGCCGGAAAAGCAACGACCAGGACGCGTATACGACGTACTTGACGTCACCTACATGGAGTCGGTCGAGAAAATCATCCAGAGCCGTGATATATCAGTAATATATCACCTCGCGGGTATCCTGTCGGCTACCGGAGAGCGACATCCGGAGTTAGCTTGGAACGTCAATGTGAACGGCGTACGCAACGTGCTGGAAGCAGCCCGACGCTTCGGCTGCCGGGTGTTCTGGCCCAGTTCAATCGCAGTTTTCGGACCCACAACGCCCAAAATCGATACGCCCCAGGCCACGGTCACGGAACCTGGCACAATGTATGGCGCCACGAAGGTCACGGGAGAGCTGCTCTGCAAATTCCATGCTACGCACCACGACCTGGATGTGCGTTCTGTCCGCTTCCCGGGCATCATCTCGCACTCAGCGCCTCCGGGCGGCGGCACCACCGACTGGGCCGTGGACATGTTCTTCCAGGCCGTGCGGCACGGGCATTACACGTGCTTCGTGACCGAGGATACACGCCTACCGATGATGTACATGCCGGATGCCGTCAAATCGGTGCTCGATTTGATGGACGCAGATTCTGCCTGTATTTCCATCCGCACCAGCTATAATTTGACGGCCTTTTCCTTCTCTTCAGGCGAGTTGGCTGAGGCTATTCGTGCATACATTCCCGATTTTACCTGCGATTACGCGCCAGACTTCCGCCAGGACATTGCCGATTCCTGGCCGCAATCCATAGACGACAGCTGTGCGCGGGAGGACTGGAACTGGCAGCCTGAATACGACCTGGATGCGATGGTGCGGGACATGCTCCATCATGTTCGAATCATGATCGGAAAGGAACAGGCATAAGCGACTGTCGACGACGATCACGCAAACGACTGAATCCCAAATCAAGACCATCATGTTTGACGCAGCCCGAGAGCAACTCCAGCACACCCTCGAAGACATCCGCGATGCCGGCCTGTACAAGGAAGAGCGAGTAATCACCTCGCAGCAGTCGGCCGAGATTGATGTCTCCACAGGCGACCATGTGGTCAATTTCTGCGCCAACAACTATCTGGGGCTTGCCAATCATCCTGATCTGATCAAAGCGGCCAAGGAAGGCGTCGACAAATACGGTTTCGGCCTGGCCTCCGTACGCTTTATCTGCGGGACACAGGATGTGCACAAAGAGCTTGAGCGCAGGATAGCCGATTACCTGGGTACAGAGGACACGATTCTATATGCTGCATGCTTTGATGCCAACGGGGGCCTGTTCGAGACGCTCCTCGACAAGGAGTGTGCGGTTATTTCGGATGAGCTGAACCACGCCTCTATCATCGACGGCATCCGACTCTCCAAGGCGGCCCGCTTCCGCTACAAGCACAACGACATGGCGGACCTGGAGCGCTGCCTGCAGGAATCGAAAGATGCCAAGCGCCGCGTCATTGCCACGGATGGCGTCTTCTCAATGGATGGCAACATTGCCAAGCTCGACAAGATCTGCGATCTGGCCGAGCAGTACGACGCGATGGTCATGGTCGACGAGTGCCACGCCACCGGGTTCTTTGGTGAGACCGGTCGCGGATCCATCGAATATCGCAACGTCATGGGCCGCGTAGACATCATCACGTCCACGCTTGGAAAAGCCCTGGGCGGCGCCATGGGCGGCTTTACCACCGGCCGAAAGGAAATCATTGAGTTGCTTCGTCAGCGCTCGCGTCCTTACCTCTTTTCCAACTCATTGGCGCCCGTCATCGCACACACCTCGCTGAAAGTGCTGGATATGCTGGAAGGATCGACCGCACTGCGCGACAAGTTGGAGGAAAATACGGTCCGCTTTCG
>JAAZVD010000301.1 GCA_018623785.1 Bacteroidota bacterium
GTCCGCACCCCCCAATTGCTTTTAAGGTCTACAGCCATGGCCATGACTAGTCTCAAAGATGGAGAAGTACCGTTCGGACTCAAGCTTGCCTGGGGGTTTGGTATGCTTGCAAATCAAATGTTTCCGGCCGCCTTGGGAGTATTCCTTGTAGTATTGGTACAGAATTTAGGGTTCTCTCCCTTGCTCTGGGGGTTCATTTTTTTTGCTCCTCGCCTTTTTGACGCAATCACGGATCCCGTGATGGGGTTCATTTCGGACAATACCCGCTCGAAGTGGGGACGTCGTAGGCAGTATGTCTTTGCCGGTGCCATCATTCTGGGACTGTCCTACATGGTCATGTGGCAACTGTACGCAGAGAACGGCGTCACCTTCAATTTCATCTACTTCATGGGACTTTCCCTGGTGTTTTACCTGGGCTTGACCATCTTCAGCGTTCCATTCGTGGCCATGGGCTATGAGATGAGTGAGGATTTCCACGAGCGTACCAACATCATGGCTGTTGGGCAGTTCGTGGGGCAATGGGCTTGGGTGATTGCACCATGGTTCTGGGTCATACTTTATGATCCGGCCTGGTTTCCCGATGCTGAAACCGGCGTAAGAGAGCTCTCCATATGGGTCGGTCTCGTTTGTGGCGTACTGGCCATGATACCGGCCATGTTCATCAAGGAGCGCTCAACGGTCGACCGCGAGGATCTTGCCACGGTAACCATGAAAACCGTTGGCTCCAGCCTCAAAGAAATTGCCAAGGCTACTGGCGATGCTTTCCGTATCCCGCAATTCCGGAAGATTGCCTTTGCTACGTTCCTGATCTTCAATTCCTTCAATGTCATCGCGACGTTCACTTTTTTCATCATTCTGCATTACCTCTTCTCGGGTAACGAAGGAGCCGTAGGCATCTGGCCTGCCATGCACGGTTCTGTGGGAGCGCTGGTTACAACGTTCATGGTTATTCCGATCGTGGCAGCCATGTCAAAGCGTCTCGGAAAAAAGAGTACGTTCATAATTTCCCAGTCCATTTCTGTCATTGGATATATCCTTTTCTGGTTTCTCTTCGTCCCGGGTAAACCCTATCTGTTCCTGTGGGCTCTCCCCTTCCACTCGTTCGGGATCGGCGGGCTTTTCACGATCATGATGTCGATGACGGCAGACGTGTGTGACATCGATGAGTACAACACGGGGCAGCGGAGGGAAGGCACTTTGGGTGCCGTGTATTGGTGGATGACGAAGTTTGGGCAGGCCTTTGCCGGCTTGCTTTCCGGTGTCATCATGGCTCTGGTCGGGTTTGATGCGGCTAATGTGACCGCAGAAGCCATGACGGGACTTCGTATTGTCTATACCGTCCTCCCGATCGTCGGTGTCGTAACGGCCGTTGGCATTATGTGGAATTACGATATCACCGAAGAGAAAGCGGATGAGATTCGATCGGTCCTTCAGGAGCGGCGTGGTAAGCTAAACGCTGTACTCACGGACTGAGCGCCTCCATTACCTCTACACGTGGTAATCATCACAATATCAATCAGAGACAGGTTTTCACAAGGAGATCCATGGAAGAGACTGCGGTGCGTGGCGGGTATGTAATGCTGGAGGGTGAGGCGTACTACGAGATCACCAATAGTGAGTTGATGCCCGAGTTTTTCATGTCCATCGTTGGCTCCGACGATCACTGGATGTTCGTATCCAGTCGGGGTGCATTGACAGCGGGTCGGATAAATCCAGATGGGGCCATTTTCCCCTATTTGGCGGATGATCAGATTGCCGCGATGCGCGACCAGACAGGGCCGATAAGCATTTTCAGGATGCTTTCAGGCCCCTTCAAGGGTCAGTCCTGGTCTCCTTTTGCCGTTGATGCCAACGGTTGCGAGCCCGCGGGGCGATCTGTGTACAAGTCTCCCATGGGTAACAAGGTCATCTTTGAAGAGCGACACCCTAAGTGGAATGTAACCTACCGCTACCGATGGACCTTCAGCCACGAATTCGGATTTGTACGCGACTGCTGGCTGATTCACCATGGAACAGAGCAGGTACGCATCTCGATGGTGGATGGACTACAGAACCTTCTTCCCCCTGGTGTGGGAAGCGATTTCTGGATGCGGTACAGTAATCTTGGCAATGCCTACAAGAAGAATGAGAAGGTATCCGACGTCCCGATGGGGCTCTTTTACCTGAGCTCCGTTCCAAGCGACAGAGCTGAGCCTAGCGAAGGTTTGCGAGCAACGGTGGTCTGGCATACTGGTTTCGAGCCGAATGCAACATTGCTTTCCGCAAGCCAATTGGATGCATTCCGCTGTGGAAAGGTCTTGGTCTCCGAGGAGGTTGTCCGTGGACGAGCAGGAGCGTTTCTGGTGTCCAATGAAATGGATCTTGCACCGGGACGGTCACTTTGGTGGCGTCAAGTGGTGGAAGTGTCTTTGGATCAGACAGATGTGATCAACCTGTCTGCGTGGCTGGCTGCCGGAAAAGGGATCAGATCGTCGGTAGATCTGGACATTGCCAAGGGTGAGGATAAACTCCGCAGGCTGATTGCATCTGCTGATGGTCTCCAGTTCGGAAGTAATCTCAACCGGGTAAATCGTCACTTCTCGAATACCCTTTTCAACGTAATGCGAGGTGGCATCCCGCTGCATAATTACGAGGTTGATACAGCGGATGTCTCGGGGCACGTCTCGACCTTCAATTCAGAGGTAGCTGAGAAGCATCAGGCGGTCATGAGGGCACTGCCCGAGGGTGTGAATCACGTCA
>JAAZVD010000302.1 GCA_018623785.1 Bacteroidota bacterium
ATTTCCTGTCGTGCCTGTTTTTCTACGATGGCAGCCGACTCTTCAGCATACTTCATCATGATGTCTCTTGCTGCACGCCAGTCACTGCGAAACGTAACTGTGACAGAAATCTCATTCCAGATGAATTTGAAGGAACGGGTGTAATTGAAGAGCGGGTACAAGAAAATCCAGCTGTTGGGGAGGTGGACAATCCGACCGGTGCTCTGATCAGCATCGACCCATCCTCTGATCTCCATGAGCGATGTGCGTAACACCCGCACATCAATCACATCTCCGGCTACGCCGTTTATTTCGATACGATCGCCCTCTTTGTAGGATGACATGAACGTGATACGCGCCCACCCTGCAATCGAAAGCAGCACCTCCCGAAGCGCAATGGCCATACCGGCGCCGATGACCGTCAGGAGCGTCAGGAGTTCTCCGAATCCGGGCGACCAGACCAGTATGATGGCCACGACGGCAATCAGCACAATCAAACGGCGTACGGACTTCGTGGCGTGATATACCCTTTCCGGAGCGTCGAAGTAGCGTCTGGAGATGCGATGGCTGAGACGAACAACGAGAAAAGAGGCCAGCAGGATAACGACCGTCAAAAGGAGATCGACGAAGAGATCGTTTTGGAGCAGCTCGCTCAAGGTGGCCTTGTCAACCATGGCTCGGGAACCAGTTTATATCCTCACTCAGGGGCTTTACAGGGGCTGAGTGACCGGGGGGTACCCGGTACGTCAATCTATGAAATGTAGATTGTATTGCGCGAACGAATGCCTCTGTCTCGGTGTGGATCATTCGCAGACCCGAACGGGTTGTCCCCTTTCCGGGTACCTTGTCCTCAACACCGACAAAACCATGTTTCGAGTTTTCAGTCTTCCTTTGATCGCCATCATGCTTTTGGCCGCGCCGATGTCGGTCTCTGGTGGGTTAACAAACGAGCCAGAGAATGGGGCGTCGACCGTGGAGTGCTCTTTTGCACCGGATATCCCACCCATGGACGACTTCAGGTCGCTTGTTTCCGTGTCGGATCCCTTCCTGGGGAGTCCGGAGGCCAAGCTTACCGTCATGATCTTTTTCGACCCGAATTGTCCGCACTGTGCTACGTTTCATCCGATCATGAAGCAGGTTGCTCGAGACATGGGTCAGCATGCCCGTTTCTACATGATTCCGTTCCCGCTTTGGCGTTACTCGCTGGCGCAGACGGAGGCCCTCTACGTAGCTGCCGAGGAGGGCAAGTTCTACGAGATGATCGATGCCCAGTACACGCAGCAAAAGCCGGGTGGCATGTCTGTGGAGGACCTGGTACGACTGGCAGCGGAGGTGGGATTGGATCCGGATCGGTTCCGGGAACGACTGGAGCGTGGTCAGAACCAGCCCATGATCATGTCGCGACGGGCGCGCATTGCAGAGGCCGGCATCAGGGGGACTCCGAGTGTGATGATCAACGGTCGGGTTGTGGCCAGTGCGTCCAAGTCGCGCGTCTGCATGAATGAGCTGATTGCCGCAGAGGTGTCCGGGGACTCCTGACGCGGGTAGTACTGCGGTGGCATGGGTACCATGTGCTTGAAGCACCGGGAAAGATTTCCACGGTGGACGTTTCGGGGGAGGCATTGTTGTAGTTTTCTGTCAGCTTTGCTGACGACCTTCCGAACACCCACCCGCTCCCTTCTCTGGAAATGCCCCACGACACTTCTCCCGCCGCTCTTGCCGATCTGTCCGTAAATACCATTCGATTCCTGGCTGCTGACGCCGTCCAGCAGGCTAACTCCGGTCACCCCGGCATGCCCATGGGAGCAGCGCCCATGGCCTATGCAGCGTGGCATCGCCACCTGTCGTTGGATCCGGAATCCCCTGACTGGCCCAATCGGGATCGCTTCATTCTCTCGGCGGGACACGGATCGATGCTGCTCTATGCCTTGCTGCATCTGAGTGGATTCGATCTTTCCCTTGATGACATCAAACAGTTCCGACAGTGGGGAAGCCGTACGCCAGGTCATCCCGAAAGCGGCCATACACCCGGCGTCGAGACCACGACGGGACCGCTGGGTCAAGGGTTTGCCAATGGCGTGGGGATGGCCGTTGCCGAGGCGTTCATGGCAGAACGATTCAATCGCCCTGGATTCAATGTGGTGGATCATTACACGTTTGCCATTGTGTCCGACGGCGATCTCATGGAGGGGATATCCCACGAGGCTGCATCTCTGGCCGGCCACTATGGCCTGGGGAAGTTGATCTATCTGTATGACGACAACGGCATCACGATTGATGGACCAACGGATCTAGCCTACACCGAAGACCCCACACGCAGGTTCGAGGCCTATGGATGGCAGGTGCTGGAGGTGGCCGACGGGAATGATGTGGATGCCATCGATGCGGCTATTTCAGAGGCCAAAGCTGATACGCAGCGTCCCAGCTTGATTCGGGTGCATACGGTCATCGGGTACGGCAGCCCGAACAAGGAGGGCACGGCATCATCCCACGGAGCACCCCTCGGGCATGAAGAAATTGCTCTGACTCGGGCTCGTCTGGGTTGGACGGCAACGGACTCCTTCCATGTCCCGGGTGACGTAGCCCGGCATATGCAGGAGATTGGCCAGCGGGGTTCGCGCAGCCATGCCGAGTGGAAGACTATGATGTCCAGGTATGCCGATGCCTATCCAGAACTAGCAGCTGCATTGGAAACTTGGAGAGGAGGGGAGTTACCAGCTGATCTCATTTCCCTACTTCCCGCGTTCGAGGAGGGCTC
>JAAZVD010000044.1 GCA_018623785.1 Bacteroidota bacterium
ACCTGCACTCACGCCTCCTCGAGCGCGCGGCCAAGGTAAACGGCTCGGATACGGTGGCAGCGGATATGAACGACCTGCCCGCGTCGCTCAAAGGCAAAGTCAAGGGTGGTGGATCGCTCACGGCCCTTCCTGTTATCGAAACGCAGGCCGGCGACGTTTCTGCCTACATCCCGACCAACGTGATCTCGATTACCGACGGTCAGATTTACCTCGAATCGAACCTTTTCAACGCCGGTGTTCGTCCGGCCATTAACGTGGGTATCTCGGTATCCCGTGTGGGTGGTAACGCGCAGATCAAGGCGATGAAGAAGGTATCGGGTACGCTTCGTCTCGACCTGGCACAGTACCGTGAACTGGAGGCCTTCTCCAAGTTCGGTTCGGACCTTGATGCTGCCACGCAGCGTCAGCTGACCCGCGGTGAGAAGTTGGTCGAGGTCCTGAAGCAGGGACAGTACGTTCCGAAGCCGGTCGAAGAGCAGGTCGCCATCATTTTCGTTGCCGGTAAGGGTCTGATTGACGCCGTGCCGACCGAGAAAGTGGGCGCCTTCGAGGAGGACTTCATCTCGAACCTGCGCGTCAAGCATGCCGATGCCCTTGCCTCGATTGCTGCCGGCGCCATGTCCGATGAAGTTGCTGAGCTCCTGACCGCTGAGGCCAAGACGCTCGTCGAAACGTATACCGCCTGATCCTGCTACCCAATTTGTCATCGCACCCGGTCGACTAAGCCATGGCCAGCCTTCGAGACTTACGCAGCCGCATCTCCTCGGTGAAAAACACCCAGCAGGTGACGCGCGCCATGAAAATGGTGGCGGCCGCCAAGCTGCGTCGTGCGCAGGAGAACATCTTCAACACGCGCCCCTACGCGTACAAATTGTCTGAAGTCATTGCCCGGCTCAAGGATCAGCTGGACCCGGCCGTCCATCCACTGTTTCACGAGCGCGAAGAGGTCACGAATGTCCTCCTCGTCATCGTAACGGCAGATCGTGGACTGGCCGGTGGTTTCAACGCCAACGTCATCAAGCGGGCCGAGCAGGAGATTGAGGAGCAATACAGTACACACCGCGAGGAGAAGCGTCTCTTTTTGATGTGCGTCGGCCGCAAGGGGCATGAGCATTTCAGCCGCCGAGGCTATCAGGTGGTAGGCGATTTTCGGGGGGCGTTCGACAAGCTCAGCTTCGATACGGCCAATACAGTAGCTGATGACGCGGAAGCGGGCTTCCTGGATGGGCGGTGGGACGAAGTCTACGTCGTGTACAACGAATTCAAGAACACGATTTCTCAGAATCGCATCGTTGAGCCCTATCTCCCGATTCGGGCCGATCGCTTTCTGACGCCCGTCATGGAGTCGGAATTGGCGCATTTGGAAGATGATGAACATGCTTTCGACAACGATCCGATCTACGAACCGGGCGTGCGGGGAATTCTGGACGTTATCGTGCCGAAGTACCTGAGCTACAAGCTCTGGCGTATTTTGTTGGACTCGAACGCAGCTGAGCAGGGCGCTCGCATGGTGGCCATGGACAACGCCACCAATAATGCTAGCGAGCTCCTGGGCGATCTAAAGCTCAAGTATAATCGCGCCCGTCAGGACGCCATCACGAAAGAGCTGATCGAGATCACGTCCGGTGCCGACGCTCTCGAAGCCGGCTGATCCGGCATTCACCGCCTCGGGGCAAAGTTTTTGACAAAGGGTGCTCGGCTGACGCCGGGGACCCTTTTCTATTATTCGGATGGGTGGGCGTCAGTACAACGAAACCATACTTGACTCCTCCATTCAGGCGGAGGCAGACACATACTCCGATGGCGACATGTTGTACTGCGTCTTGAAGGAACGGCTGAAGTGGGACAGGCTCTGGAAACCGACCGCATAGGCGACTTCCGAGACGTTGCCGGCCCGCGTCAATAAGAGCTTGGAAGCTTCTTCCAGTCGTACCTGACGAATGAGTGTGTTGGGCGTCAGTCCAGCCTCCTCTACCAGGCGCCGTCGAAGTTGCCATCTGCTCAGCATCATCTCCTTTGCGAGCTCATCCACTCCGAAGGTCGGATCGGCCATATTTTCCCGAATGATGGCCACACCTTTTTCGGCGAATGCAGAAAGAGGCGCAGGTTCGGGCTTCTGACGGGCCTCTTCAATGGCAGTACGCCCTGTTTCGCCCGAGCCTTTTTGCATTAGGTCGCGTAGTCGGTGTCGGATGCTCAACAACGCCTGAACCTGGGCGACAAGCACGTCTGGATCGAAAGGCTTTGTCAGATATTGATCTGCCTCGGTGGCAAGCCCGGCTTCGAAATCGGCAGAAGTTGCACGTGCCGTGAGCAAAATGATGGGTACCGATGAGAGAGATCTGTCCCGCTTCAGTTCTCGGTTGAACTCGAGTCCATCCATGCGCGGCATCATTACGTCGGCAATGATGAGATCAGGGAGGAACTCACGGGCTTTTTCTAAGCCCTCCTGCCCATCATTGGCCTCTAATATCTTGTAGTTGCTCTCCAGCAAGGAGCGGATGAATGAGCGGATATCGTCATGATCGTCGACAACCAGAATCGTCACCCGGTCATCCTCGTCGAGCAATTCATCCGCCGATTCTCCGGTAATGGGAAGCAAATCCGGCTCCAGATCCAGCCAACTGTCCGGCGAGCTTGACCCGGTGCCAGTTTCCGTTGAGGACGATTGGTCCGCCATGGGGAGGACATCCACGGACTCTCTGGGGAGGGGGAGACACACTGTGAACGTCGTACCGATACCCACCTCACTTCGCACTCGTACAGTACCACCGTGCTCTTCAGTAAACTCTTTAGCGATGGATAGACCGATTCCAGTGCCCGTGTGACGGATCTTGTTGGCATCCTCGATACGGTTGAATCGGGTGAAAATGTCCTGGAGACTTTCCTGCGGAATCCCGGGACCATTGTCAATGATTTCCAGCTCGATCATCTCCTCCTTCTGGTGGAAGACAATATGGACCATGCCGTCCTCCTCGGTGAACTTCAGGGCATTGGAAAGAAGATTGGCAATCACTTTCCGCATCATCTCCCGGTCAAATGGCAAGACACAGACCGCTGAGGCTCCATCAGGATCAGTGACTCCTTCCAGCACCAGCTTAATGCGCTTTCGCTCTGCAAGGGGGGTGAAGACGAGGACAGCTTCACGTACCAGGGGGACGATATCCTGATTCTTCTTTACGGCTTTGAACAGTCCCGAATCCACTCGAGCCAGGTCGAGAATCTGATTGGTCAGGCGTAGTAGTCGCGCGCTATGGCGCAGCATCATTTCATGCGAGGGGACCAGATGATCAGGAAGGGCACCTCGTTTGCCGGCCAGCATGTGTTGAAGAGGGCCCATTATCAAGGTCAACGGGGTTCGAAACTCGTGACTGATATTCTCGAATGACTGGCTCTTCAGCTTGTCCAGATCCATCAAGCGATTAGCCTGCGATTCGGTGAGCTCTTTTTCCTTTCGGAGCTGTAGCGTTCTCTCGGTCACGGTCCGTTCCAGTTCTTCTTTTCTGGTGACCAGACGCCGCAGCCGGGCTCGGTCAGCTGCGATGACGAGCATGACAACAGCCAGCAGCGCCAGTGTTCGGAACCAAAAGGTTTCCCAAAAGAAGGGCAAAACGCGGACGGATAGCGTAGCTCCTTCCTGATTCCAGACGCCGTCATTATTGGCCGCAACTACCCGGAACGAATATCTCCCGGATGGGACCTGGGTGTAAGTGGCCGTGCGATCAGAACCAGCCTCGACCCAATCGTCATCATAGCCCTCGAGCCGATACCTGAATCGCACCAGCGAGGGGGCAGACAGGCTCAGCCCCGTGAACGCTATATCGAAGTCCCGCTGCTCGGCCTTGAATTCGATATAGTTGTTCTGGATCGCAACCTGCATGAGCCGCGAAGAGGCCGATTCAATTACCACTGGCGGAGCAATGGTATTTGGGGTTACTTCAGCGGGATCGATTACGGCTGCTCCAAACTGCGTGGCAAACCAAAGGTGTCCATCACGGGTCTTCAAAACAGTGCTCCCTGTGCCAGCGTTGACTTCTTGATCTCGAAGTCCGTCGGCTACCGTGTATACCGTGGACTGAATTTGACCAAGTTCTCCCATGGCATATGCATCGAGCGAGTCTCTCTCCACCCAGAAAATACCGCGCCGCGTTCCCATCCAGAGACGCCCAAAGTCATCCTCGATGATGGAGCTGACCCCATTTCCAAACAACCCGTTCTCCTCCATGAGATTGGTTATCTGGGTTTCTGAATCTGTGCGGATCCCCGCTCCCGGGATCGCGGATTCCATGCGGATCAGGCCCAAGTCCTCGAGGCCTACCCATAAAACACCGCGCTCGTCTTCGTAAATAGATGTGATCTTGTTACTTGCAAGGCCATTTGACTTGTTCCATTGTGAAAACGAGCCATCTTTTGCATAAATGAGACCCCCACCATTGGTGCCGAGCCACAAGCCACCATGTCGACTCGGAACTACGGTCTGAATACTGTTATGGGGAAGGCCGTTATCCTTGGTGAAATGAGTCCACTCGCCGTGATCTGGATGCGTTGGAAAGGTGTTGGGAACGAAGCGAAACAGGCCGTCCTCGGTGCCAAACCAAAGCGCACCCTCGGCGTCCTCCGCCGTGGCTCGGATAACCCGGCTCTGGAGCGCCCGAATAGACTCAAACCGTTCACACATGCCACGATCGTCTCGGTGACAAATTGCTCCGCTGACCCACATGGTGCCCGATGTGTCTTCGTATACCGACCAACTCGGGAAAGCAAATTTGGGGTCGGTACCATATCGTCGAAAAGTCCCATCGGGAAGTCGCTGGGTCAATGCGGACAGGAGACCAACAAACCACATGGACCCGTCCCTGCTCTCACCCAAAGCGAGCAGATTGAATTCCTCCCGCTCGTCTCCGTCGGAGAGATTGGTGAACAAGTTGTCCGGGACCGTTTCGAAAAGCGCCGGCTTAAGACGAATGAGGCCTGAGTGAAAGCCAGCCAACCAGACATTGTCCTCGACATCCCGCAGTATCTGAGATCCTTTGTACTGTCGTTTGGGTGAATCCGACATTCCCGAAGGAGGGTGGGCGATACGGTCAGGAACCATTTCTCCAAGCTGAGCCAACTGCCAGGAAAACCAAGGCTCATCGAGGTTCTCGCCAATGACCGTCCTCAGGAGCGAAAACCATTGTGGAAAGAGATCGGGGATTCCCTCGCCAAACGAGACTTCACCCCAATCATCTCCGCTGAAGTGGAATAGCTGCGAACCAACCGAAAGCCACAATCGTCCCCGCGTGTCTTCATGGAGGGCATGAAATTGGTCTGCGTCTGAGCCGGGTAGAGAAAACGCGTGCGCTCCGGTCGAATCCACATAGCTGATTGCTCCTTGCGGATGCGTCACCCAAATCCTGTTATCCTCACTCCTGTAAATTCCCAGCGAGAAGTCGTTTGCTAACCCGTTTTCCGAGCTAAAGCGAGTGGTTTGACCATCTTGCCACCGAAATAGACCCCGGACTCCCGCTGAAAACCACACGGCACCGTCGTCATCGACCAGAAGGCTTTCCACCAAGGATGGCTCTTCTTCCATGGGCAGCAGCTCGAACCTATCATCGATAAGGCGCATGATCCCGCGATGAGTTGAGATCCAAAGTGTTCCGTCCCTGTCTTCGAAAAAAGATGTGACGTAGGAAGGTTCGGGGGTTTCCGGATCCTCTGACAAAAATGGCTCGAAGATTCGATTCCGGTATCGAATCAAATTGCCATCCCACGTGGCGACCCAAAGGATCCCATCCCGCGTTTCGAACAGGTTCGTGATTCGCATATCCGGAATGACACGAGTGTTTTCCACCGAAAATCGTTCAAACCGGATCCCGTCAAACCGGATCAAGCCTACACGCGTGCCGATCCACAGATAGCCATTTTGCGTTTGCACCAAGGAAGCATTTAGCAGACGCTGTATCGGGAGGCCGTCTTCCGTATCCCAGATGCGCGGGACGTATCTGGGTTCATCTTGAGCTGCGACGGGCTCAGAGAGGACGATCCCCAAACCGACAATCAGTATGGAGGCAAATAGTAAGAGCCGATTCCTGATCAAACTCATGAGATGACTTGCCAATACCCGGATATACACATCAGAAACGTGCCCAGAGGCGGGTTGACATACTATGAAATTTGCGGACGCAAGTACACGCACATGTGGACCAAACATCACAAAATTCTGCAGTTTGCGAGGGTATCTGCCCATAGGAGCAAGAGATCGCACCAAATAGGCAAGCGTATATGCCCCTCCATGTCGTGTATTTGAAGGTGCGGTGAAGCCCGGATGTCGAGGAAGACACAGTAAACGGGTTTCAAACGCCTGAAGAATGACAGCCCAATAAAACCCACAATGGCGATGAAGACTTTGTTACGGACTGCTGGAAGCGCTTTGCTGATGGCACTACTGCTCCCGCTTGGTGCACAGGCTCAATCTGAGATGATGATCACCTGGACAGGTGTCCCTGGTGAATTTGAGAGTACCATCAGAGCGGATACGCTGGCTGATGGATCACAAGCGCATGACGTTTACATCCTTGAAAAAGGTCGTGTGTACTTCATGCTGGAGTCCCTCGATATCAACGATTCTGTTGTGATTAAAGGGCAGGCCTATGGCGACGGAGAAACGCCGGCTACCGTTCAAGCGCTTCCTAAACCAGACGGGGCGTACGGCACCACACAATGGCCGGGTTCTTTCTTCGAAGTGTACGGAGATGCCGCGACCTTCAGGCTTGAGGATGTTCTTCTTAACGGTGCATTGGCAGATGAGTCCAATTTGGTGTTCAGTACGCTGACGGCGCGCGGCGATAATCAGATGATCGAGATGGAAAATGTCGTCATGGCCAACTTCAACTGGAATATGCAGTCGTTTGGCAATGACACCAGTTTCGACATCAACAACACAGTCGGTAAAGACTATCCCTCCTACGTGAATGGGATTTTCTTCGGCGGATTCGTCTGGGGTGGTGGAGGATGGATGGGCTCCTTCAAGGACTTATCCGTTACCAACAGCTCCGTCATGAACTGCTGGTGTAATGCGATTGTGATCTCGACCCATGCAGAGCAGGCCTTGGTTGATCATGTATCGTTTGTGAACATCGCTGCAGGAGCCTTCTTCCACAGAGGCACCAACAACCTGACGGTCAGGAACAGCTTGTTCTACAACTCGATGCTGTGGAGACACTCCACTCGTTGGGATGCCATCCTTTGGGGCGATGACATTGCCCAAGGACCGCTTGGTGTGATGAACCTCGCCAGTCAGGTGGCAGCTGATTCGGCGACAATCGCGAACGGTCGCGAGTACGATCACTTGAACCGCAACATCACCTGGCACAACAATGCTTGGGCCAACGATAGCGTGGTCCGCGACAACTGGGACAGCTACCCGGCAACGTGGAGTTGGGATGGCACCGACGCCGATGGAAACGCCATCACCTTGTCGGATACCACAATGTATACCGCCGATGAGATTTCTGTCTGGGTTGGTCAGCTCGGCCAAGATCTCATGGCCGCAGATCCATCCATCACGGAGTACAACAATGTGGAAACGACCGATGATCTGGCGTTGGATGACATCTACACCAGCATGATGCTCGATCGCATCTGGGACTTCCGAGATAATGAAAACCACGATCGGTACACGGATGTGTGGTGGAAATTCCAGGCTGATGGAGAGAAAGTCACGGTCCAGTGGCCCATGCACGAAGACCTGAGCTACAGCATGAGCTCACCAGCGGCAACGGCCAGCACGACGGGAGGCCCTGTCGGTGACCCTCGCTGGAGCGGTGCAAGCGGTGTCGATACGGAAGAGGAAAGTGTTCTGCCTGAGGCCGTAACGCTCCATCAGAACTATCCCAACCCGTTCAACCCGACGACCGAGATTACATTCTCGCTTGCAGATCGCTCAGCAGTACGCCTGACCGTCTACAACGTACTCGGTCAGGTTGTGCGGACACTGACAAACGATGTCATGCTGCCCGGAACACACAGTTTCACCTGGGACGGTAAGAATGCCATGGGCAACGCCGTGCCTAGCGGTGTGTATATGTACTCCCTCAATACGGGTAATCAGGTCCTGACGAAGAAGATGACACTTATCAAGTAGTCACTCTTTTTTCGATAGCTTGACGTTAGGAAAGGTCGGGACGACGCAAACCCGTCGTCCCGACCTTTTTTCTCTCAGTAAGTGATAGCTGGCTCCTCACTCTCGTAGTGTACTGAGAGAGGATGCGACGAAACTGATGAGGTTTTGATGAGAGTATATACCGTCCTCCTGCTGCTGCTCATGGCAGCAACATCGGCTGAAGCCCAGTCAGTTGCAGTTTCCGGCCGGATCGTCCACGAAGCCACTGGAGATCCTCAAGCCCGGATTCCGCTCTATCTCTTGGGGACGTCTCTAGCTGCGTTCACGGACAGTGATGGGAGATACGTTTTCCGCGAGGTCCCAGCCGGTTCTTATGAATTGGTTGCAGTCGTTCCGGGTCACGGCCAGATCAAGCAGATGCTCGAGGTTGCTGGAGAGGCAGACATCGTTCACGATTTGGCTGTTCCGTATCCGAGCAATGCATCGGATGAATCCCCCGACGCAGCAGGATCTGACTCGGAGCCATCGTCCAATACGGCCCCGCTTGTCCAAAAGACCGACATTGTAAACCCGGAGGTGGAAACCGTATGCTCCTGTCATACGTCGGCCGTCTCACTCCTCGATCAAGCTATCGACCTTCGAGGTAAGTTTACGACGGAGGCGGCCTACGAGGCTGATGACGCAGCGGGGGAGAAAATGCAATCACTCTTGGGCGAATGGAAGAATCTTCAGCGGCAGTGTTTGTCACGATTCGGTACAAAGCTCTTTGAAGAATCTGCCTGTAACAAGCCCACAGAGATATCTCGCAAGCGTCAAGAGCTGAACGATAGTGGCATCAGATCCTGATCAACTTCCATCGAGATTCTCAATGAAGACACGACCAACAGCATTCATTTTCTTAGCCGCATTTCTGTTTCTGAGCTTCGCGGTCCATGCTTCATTTGCACAATCTGCAAGTATTCAG
>JAAZVD010000045.1 GCA_018623785.1 Bacteroidota bacterium
ACCGAAGTTGTCCGCCACCTGCGTGGCGATCGTATTGGATTGGATGGCGTTCCCCGTAAAGAAAGACGTGATCATGAGCATGAACGCGAAGAACATGGCCACGGGCTTCCAATTCCAACCGAATACTTCCTTGATCCCGTTTTCGATGTAGTACATCGGACCACCAGCCACGGACCCCTCCCACTTGGCAGAGCCGTCCATGCTGATCCTGTAGTGCTGCGCCAGGGTAACTTCCGAGAATTTGGTGGCCATACCCAAGAGGGCTGTAACCCACATCCAAAAGAGGGCACCGGGACCGCCCCAGTGGATAGCTAAGGCCACTCCGGCAATATTTCCCGTTCCCACAGTGGCGGACAACGCCGTTGTCAGGGCCTGGAAGTGGGATACATCGCCGGGCGTGTTTTCGTCGTCGTATTTGCCAGTCGTTACGGCAAACCCGTGTCCGAGGCGGCGCAGTTGGATGAAGCCCAGTCGGATGGTCAGGAAGGCACCTGCGCCGAGAAGGCCAACGACAAGAATGGGCGAGAGAAAACCGCCGACAATTCCGATAAAGTGCTCGAGGAGTTCCATGGAAAAGAGTGTTGGTTCCGGTTGTGGTGTCCGACGTCGGAACGACAGCGTGGTCGTTCCCAGAAAGGCCGTTTACATTCACTGAGCGGCCAATATAACCCGATGGTCATGGGCTAGCAAACCGGATTTCGAGGCCCGGAAGAGGCCTGCCGGATCCGCCGGGACATCCTGATCTACCGAGTTTGCCGGATCCGCCGGGACATGCCGTGCCTGCCCGGTATATCTAAATCCGCCGCGGCCCTATCCCGACAACGAGTTGGGATCCACTTCCACAATGCGACGATTCATGACCGCCAGGGTCCGGGCCGGGAAACTGCGGACCAGCCGATAGTCGTGGGTTGCCATGACAACCGTCATGCCGCTTCTGTGCAGTCCGATCAGGAGACGCTGAATCTCATCGGCAACCGTCGGGTCCAGGTTGCCTGTTGGTTCATCGGCCACAATAATCCAAGGATCATTGATGATGGCCCGGGCAATGACCACCCGCTGCTGCTCCCCACCACTGAGTTGATGGGGATACTGACGGTACTTGTGGGACAGCCCCACGCGGGAGAGTACCTGCAGCACCTTGTTCTTGACCGCCTTGCCGCGATGGCCCGTGACGTACTGTGCAAAGGCGACATTATCAAAGATGTTGCGGTCGGGAAGCAACTGGAAATCCTGGAATACGATGCCCAGGGAGCGTCGCAGATACGGCAGCCGGGACGGCTTCATGGTGTCGGACCGGTACTCGGCGACGCGCACCACGCCCGTATCGGGCATCAGGTCCATATAGAGCAGCTTCAACAGAGAGCTCTTTCCACTGCCGGTTGGCCCAACCAGGTAGACCAGTTCCCCACGCTCTACCCGCAAGGACACATCCTGTAGTACCACACGACGTCGTTTCTCCGGCATCGGATGGGAAACCGTCACATTGGAGAGTTCAATCACGACACGACGGGCTGTTGCGGAAGAAGAATAAGCGGCATGTGGGCGACGGGAGGAATATACACGCTGCACAGGGGTGGTTGGCAAATGATGCGGGCGGCAGCATTCCTACTGCTCTCATCACTGCTCTCATCACTGCTTTCATCACTGCTTTCATCCATGCGGGATACGCACCAACCAATGTATGCGCTCACTGCCGTCATGCGCAGGGTCCAGACTGAAGCCATCAAACGCATCGAGGATCTCAAAACGATGCCGGGCCAGAAGCTCCTCCACCTGTCCGAGCGTCCATGCCCGCTGACGATGGGTCTCGGTAAACCGACCTTCGGGTCCCTCAATCTCAAAGGTTGTGGTATGAATACCAGTGGTGGCATCGAAGAGACTTTTGCGATGGTAGCGAAGAGTACCATCGTTGCCCTCATCCTCGAAGAAATCTGCGTTGTTGATGGAATTATGGGGCGTGCTCTGATCGAAAAGGAACAGACTGCCCGGTTTCCCGGCTGTACCTACCCCTTCGAACAGGGCGCCCACCTGATCGGGATGCATGAGGTAATTGAAGCCGTCGTAGAGCAGAAGCTGCGCATCAAACGGTGCTCCGGCAGCCTTCCAAGGCTGGCTGAAGTCAATATGCTCAAAGGCCGTGCGTTCTCCCAAAGCAGCCAAGCGCACGCGGGCCGCTGACAGCATGTCGGCTGATCCATCCGTGACCGTCAGATGCCAGTCGGACTGATCGAGCAATGCCTCGGTCAGAAGCCCTGTTCCGGCACCCAGTTCAAGCACATGGGCGGGAGCCGGGAGGGTATCGCACAGCTCTTCCATAATGTGCAGCAGATAATCTGCCCAACCTTCGTAATCGACGTGGGCCATGACGGCATCATACACACCAGCCAAGGCGGAATAAGGTCGAACTGATGTCATGAGGTCTCTTCGTCGTGAGTGATCATCCGGGCCGTCCTTTGCGCCGTTCGGCTATGTCAGCAGCCAGGAGAAGGGCGGCTTTCAAGCTGGCGGCATCCGCACGACCTGTTCCCGCAATATCGAACCCGGTGCCATGATCCGGGGATGTCCGGACGATGGGCAAGCCGGCGGAGAAGTTGACCCCTTTACCGAACGAGAGCGCCTTGAAAGGACCGAGTCCCTGGTCGTGGTACATGGCCACTACGCCATCCACACGCTTCCATCCTCCGCTTCCGAAAAAACCATCAGCCGGATACGGTCCAGACAACTCCGCTACGTGGGTCAGACGTTTCATGGTGGGAACGATGATAGCTCCCTCCTCGCTACCCAGGACACCCCCATCGCCGGCGTGGGGATTCAGACCCAGGACCGCAATACGTGGACGCTCCATGTCAAAATCCGAACGCAAGGATGCGGCCATCAGGCGAATGGCACGGGCTACGCGTTCCTCTGAAATATGGGAGGGGACATCACGGAGCGGCAAGTGCGCCGTCACCAAGCCGACACGCAGATTACCCGAAACCATCATCATCAAAACGTCGGGCGAAGCCGTCTTTTCGGCAATGAACTCGGTGTGGCCCGGCACATCGAATCCGGCGCGCGCGATCACCTCCTTCGATATGGGACATGTGGTCATGGCATCGACGCGACCTTCCAGACACAGGGTGATCGCGCGCGCAACACTGTCCATGGCCAGCTTCCCCGCCCGACTGTCGGCACGTCCGGGAGCCAGCTGGAATTCCGGGTCGGCTTCGACAGCCTCTATCTGATACGCTGGGACCCGGTCACCCGCACCAGAAAGGGCATTATCCTGACCGATGTAGTGCGCCAAGACCGCGGGCGCACCCACCGGAATCAGATCAACCCGACGAAGCACGTCCTCATCCACCAGACAGCGCGCCAGAATCTCGGGACCGATGCCGTTGGGATCTCCCATGGATACGGCTACCCTCGGACGGGCAAACGAACCAGAACGCTCAAGAGCGTCAGGAGGCGCGGATTTTCCAGTAACCATGAGGTCTTCCTGGGGCAGATTTACGGAAATGAAGGCCCTTTCCGACTGGCAGCACTGGGCTCACATCATCGCTTCTTTTCGGCGTAATCCTGCAGGAACTGCACGATCAGTCGCACTCCGAAACCAGAACCGCCAACCGGCCGGTACCCCCGGGCTGTTTCCAGAAACGCGGGACCGGCAATATCCACGTGGATCCAGGGGTAGTCCACGAAGTGCTCCAAGAATTTGGCGGCCGTAATGGACCCGGCGGCACGCCCTCCAACGTTCTTCAGATCTGCCACCGTGCTCTTGAGCTGTTCATTGTACTCGTCAAACATGGGCAGGGGATGCACCAGATCTCCAGATGCTTGGCCGGCTGAAACCATGGCAGCCAGTCGTTCCTCCGCTCCTTTCTCCACGTTGGTCATGGTTGCCGCAGCAACCTCACCGAGCGCCACAACGGCTGCCCCCGTGAGGGTTGCAATATCCATTACCAGTTCCGGATAGAACGACTGCGCATACGAGAGCGCATCTGCCAGAATCATACGACCCTCGGCATCCGTGTTCAGCACTTCAACCGTCTTGCCCGAGTGCATTTTGACAATATCGCCCGGCACGTAGGCACGTTCTCCCGGGCGGTTGTCGGTAGCAGGAATGAGTCCGATGACGTAAAGCGGCAGTTCCAGTTTGGCAATGGCCTCCATGGCGCCGATGACGGCTGCTGCCCCAGCCATATCCGACTTCATGGAATCCATGGACCCCTTGGTGGGCTTCAGAGACAGACCGCCTGTATCATAAACGACCCCTTTGCCGACCAGAATAACGGGTCGGCTGTTTCGGGCGTGCTCGGGCTTCCACTCAAGTACCGAGAATGTCGGTGGATCCTGACTACCGCGGTTGACCGCCAACAGGCCGCCCATGCCCTCCTCTTCAATAAGGGCCTTATCCCACACCGTAACCTCGTAGCCGGTCTTTTTGGCTGACTTCTCGATGGCCTTGGACAAGAGCGTTGGCGTTTTCTCATCAGGCGAAAGGTTGACCAAGTCCCTGGCCGAGGCTACTGCCTCAGCAACGATACGCCCCCGATCCGCACCACGACGAACCTGTTTGTCCTGGTCCGAGGTTTGGATGACCAAGCGTTGTGCCGGCACGGTCTCCTCTCCCTGTGTCATGTACCGCTCAAAACGGTACGACCCGAGCATGAACCCTTCCACGAGCGCTTGAGCCGCATCATCTCCGTCCAGATCCGTATCCGGCACCGAAATCCCGACCGTTTCTGCTTTGACCTTGGCCGCCGACGCCGCACCGGCAGCCGCAGCGTTGCGCAGGTCCTCGAGGGAGCATTCGCTCATTTCGCCGATGCCGACCAGCACAATCCGTTTGGCCGTACCCGAATCCGGATAGAGAACCAGTACGTCACCGGTATCGCCTTTAATATCGATGCGACCCCGCTCCACAGTGGTTCCGAAGGCTTCGACAAGCTCTTCCAGCCCGTCAGCAACGTGTTCCATGGCCACGGGCACAATGAGCACATCCACGTCCAGTTCAGCCAGGGCAATGGTAGAAACAGATACTTTCATTGGTTTCAGAAGGGAGATGGATTGGATGGTAACGTAGGGTCGTAAAACTCAACCTGATTCCGTCGAGGAAAGACAGAAAGGGGATGCGGCCAGGATCCTCATGGTTCTCAGCCACCACCCAGCATGGCCAGATACTCGGCATCCTCTTCGGACAACGCCGGCTCTGTTTCCGTTTCGATCAGGGCCAGGTAATCCGGAGCCGACGTCAGGATATGCTGCAGGGTAGCCTCGAGCGACCCGGCACGAAAAGCACCTGCAGCGTTGCGGTGACCGCCGCCACCCATACTTTGCGCCCATTTGTGGACTTCCCACTCTCCTTTCGAGCGAAAGCTGATTTTCGTTCCTCGGGCCGTTTCCGTCAAAAGCATGGCAACGTGAACGCCCTCGATACTCAGAAGCATGTTCACAAAGCCGTCGGTTTCCTCGACAGGAGCACCCGTATCCTCGAGCATCTGCCGCGTGACGACCATGGTGCCGACGGCTCCATCGAAGTGGAGTTGCTGCGTGGAGAGCACGGCCGCCAGTAATTTCATGCCTTCAGGCGACTTGCGATCGTACACCATGGAGTGCATCCAGGCTGCATTGACACCGGCACGCTCCAGAAGATCGGCCGTCATGCGGTGCAACGTGGGGGATACATTCGAGAATCGGAACGAACCCGTATCCGTCATGATGGCCACGTAGAGGGCCTGGGCTACCTCGGCAGAAATACCGGTCACATCCCAAGCTGCTATCAGTTCGTAGATCAATTCCCCTGTGGAGGAGGCGGTCTCGCGCCGATGGCTCATATCGAACCAGTCTTCCGGGTCCGTATGATGATCAATCAGGATGCGCTTTCCGCCGGTTCCCTTGAGCTGATTGCCCGGCGTGCCCAACCGATGCAGCGCGTTGGTGTCCGCGATAACGACCGCATCAGCGGATGCGATGGCTTCCACCAGTTCTATCGAATGATCGTATACCCGTACATCGCCCGATCCCGGCAGCCATTCCAAGTTGTACGGCACCAGATCGGCGTTGATCATCCAGACCTCCTTCCCTTTCGAGGCCAGGAAGGTACCCAGAGCCACCTGCGATCCGATCGCATCGCCGTCGGGGCGGGTGTGCGTGGTAATGACCACGCGGTTGGCGGACTTTAGGAATGGGACGATATCAGCGACCATGGGGGTGCCGGGCTGCGATCAACGAAACGGAAAGGCCTGATCCGGGAGCGCACGCTGGGCGTCGACAGCCCCGAAAAGGAGATATGTTTTAACCCGTCTGCGGCATCAATGTTCGGGTCCCTACCAACCAATCGTCACGGTACGTCACATCGCACCGACTAGGGGTAAAGACGATGCGTTTTCCAGGAATCCCCTTCGCGTTCGAAAACGATGCGATCATGAAGCCGGAAAGGCCTACCCTGCCAGAATTCGATCCGATCGGGCGTCACCCGGTATCCACCCCAATGATCCGGCAAAGGCACCTCACCCTCTGGAAACCGCGCCTCCATCTCCTTGATGCGCTGCTCCAGAGTAGACCGGGCATCCAATTCGGAGGACTGATCCGACGCCCAAGCGCCGATCTGGCTTCCTCTGGGACGAGAGTGATAGTAGGCAGTGGATTCCTCCCGGGAAACACGGGAGACGGGTCCCTCAACCCGAACCTGCCGCTGCAGGATCGGCCAGTGAAACAGCAGCGAGGCGTGCGGATTGGCTTCCAACTCGGCTGCTTTGCGGCTGGTGTAATTGGTATAGAACACAAAGCTGTCGGGGCCTACGTCCTTGAGAAGGACCGTACGCGCCGACGGTTTCCCATCGGGCGAGGCCGTGGCCAGTGTCATGGCTTCCGGCAGATAAAGCCCTCCCTCCTGCGCGGCTCTGAACCATGCATCAAACAGGTCAAAGGGATCTTTGAGCGCATCGGCATCCGGCATGCCAACGGCAACGCCGGCACCCGAGGTGAGCAGGGTTCGAAGTTTTCTGAAAAGGCGCATAACGGAGGCGTTGGAAATCGGTGGGAGTGATGGGGTCAAGCCAGTGATCTCAGTCGCCCATGCTCCAAAATCATTTCACGATCGGCCATTTCCGCAAAATCGCGGTTGTGGGTAACGACAATGACGGTCTGACCCAACTCCCGACTGAGCCGGAGCAGCTCTTGGTGGAGGACCTCAGCTGTTTGCTCGTCCAGATTACCTGTTGGTTCATCGGCCAAAACGATGTCGGGTTGGTTCATCAGGGCGCGCATGATGGCAACCCGTTGTTTTTCGCCACCCGAAAGCTCCCCAGGGCGATGTTCGGAGCGGTCGGCAAGCCCGACGTGAGACAAAAGATCGAAGGCACGGCTTCGGGCCTCCTCAGGGTGCTGGTCTCCTACCAAGGCCGGCATCATCACATTTTCCAGGGCTGTGAACTCAGGAAGCAGGTGATGAAACTGGAAGACGAAGCCGATGCGCTCGTTGCGAAGGGCCGAAAGCGTCTCGTCGTTCCCTGTGAACACGTCGGTGCCATCGATCAGTATCCGGCCGCTGTCTGGTCGATCAAGCGCCCCAAGAATCTGGAGAAGGGTGCTCTTGCCGCACCCCGACTCGCCCGTTACAGCCACGAATTCACCTGACGCTACGGTCAGATCCAGTCCGTCCAGCACGGAAAGGGACCGCCCCCCCGCTGTCGGATAGCTCTTGACCAACTGCTCAACAATGAGGATAGGATCAGTCTTCATCGCGACTGATATCGTACTTGTTCATCTTGTTGTAGAGGTGGGACCGCTGAATCCCGATGGCCTCCGCTGTCTTGGAAATATTCCAGTCGTACTGCGCAAGTTTGGATGCGATGAACAACCGTTCGGCACTGTCCCGGAAGTCGGCAAAGGCCTCGAATCGATCGAGCAAGCCGATCATGGGATTCCCGGACGAACCGCCGGGGTGAACGTAGCGCTCCACATCGATGGCTGTGATTCGCTCCCCCTGGCTCAGGATGGTCAGGCGCTCAACGACGTTGTGCAATTCCCGGACATTGCCACGCCAATCCATCTGGGTCAGGGCATCCAGGGCATCCCTCGTAAATGGTTTGGAGGCAATGCCGTTACGTCGGGCAATCCGTTCCGCGATGCTTTCCGTGATGAGGGGCACGTCATGACGTCGTTCCCGCAGAGGTGGCACGTGGATCAGGATGACCGATAGACGGTGATACAGATCCTCCCGGAACGCGCCTTCCTCTATTTGGCTAAGCAAGTTCTTATTGGTGGCCGCCACGATCCGTACGTCTACCGGGATGGCACGATCGCCGCCCACGCGGGTAATCATGTTCTCCTGTAGCGCCCGGAGCACCTTGGCTTGAGCCGCAAGGCTCATATCACCGATTTCGTCCAGGAAAAGGGTGCCTCCGTGTGCCTGCTCGAACTTGCCGATGCGTTGCTTGGTGGCACCGGTAAAACTCCCCTTTTCATGACCGAAGAGTTCACTTTCAATGAGCTCCGACGGAATGGCGGCGCAGTTCACTTCCACCACAGCCCCGGAAGCACGCTGACTCCGCTGATGGATCCACTTGGCTACGAGTTCCTTACCCGTTCCTGCCTCGCCCGTGATCAGTACACGCGCCTCGGTGGGAGCTACGCGCTCGATGGTCTCTTTGATGGAACGAATGGCCGGACTTTCTCCCAAAATCGGAGTCAGGTCGCCAGACACCTTCTCAACGATGGCCTGCCGCATGCGCTCATTCTCTGAGGCCAGCTTGCCGCGCTCCATGGCATTGCGGATCGAGAGCAGTAGCCGATTCAGATCCGGTGGCTTCTCCACAAAGTCGAACGCACCCAGCTTGGTGGCCTCAACCGCCGTATCGATCGTGCCATGACCCGATATCATCACAACGGGCACGTGCAGATGCTCATCATTCATACAGGCGAGGACGTCCAGACCATCCCGCTTGGGCATTTTCACGTCCAAGAGGACGACATCTACATGATCCTTCCTGGGCTTCTCGAGGGCAGCCTCACCATCCTCCGCTTCCACTACCTCGTATTCT
>JAAZVD010000303.1 GCA_018623785.1 Bacteroidota bacterium
CTCCCATGTCTTCGGTCTGCGCTTCCGGATTGAAGTGGGTGCTGCTTGCAAAGCGGAATCGCTTGTCGTCGGCATGCGCCTCGATGAGCGCGTCGAGCATCGGCTTTTCGTCCTGCGGCGATTCGGCGTCCGGGTACCAACGATAGCCCCACTCGATGGAATACCGGTCGTAGGGACCCACTTTGCGCACGAACCGCGTTACGCCATCACCCGGCTGGGCGATGTAATTCTGCCGCGTGTAGTCCATGATGGTCGGCGCTACACCGTATTCCGACGTAAAGGTCGGCGAGCGCAGCGAGTCGACCGGGAAAGCCGACGAAGCGATCATGTTGTGGGGCAAGCCCAGCGCGTGCCCGATCTCGTGGGCAATGACCTGTCGCATCGTTTCCCCGATAAGCTCATCGTCAATCATCAGGGAGCGCGCCTGCGGATTGGCTGCACCCGTCTCGATCATCAGGCGATTTCGGTATGATCGAATATGATTGTGATACCAGATGATGTCCGATTCGATGATTTCCCCACTGCGCGGGTCCGAGACGCTTGGTCCGGTAGCGTTACGCGTCGTGTTGGCCACGTAGCGCATCGTCGAATAGCGGGCATCTTCCGGGTCCCAATCCGGATCCTCTTCGGGCGTTGGGGCTTCTCTGGCAATGATGGCATTCTTGAAGCCGGCGGCCTCGAATACCCATTGCCAGTCTTCGATCCCTTTGAGGAAGTAGGGCCGCCATTTTTCCGGGGTGGCCGGGTCCAAGTAGTACACGATAGGTTTGACGGGTTCGACCAGTTCGCCACGGGCGTAGGCCTCGGGATCGGAGGGCTCCAGGCGCCAGCGGCGGATATAGCTGTATTCAGCCGCTTTCTGTTGCTCCGAACCGAAGTCGATTTGAGACACCGTAAAGTAGCCTACCCGCGGATCCTCGAGTCGCGGCATCATGGGCTCCTTGGGAAGCAGGATCATGGACTGGAACATCTGCAGGCTGATCGTGCCCGTCCAGGAATTCGAAGGCGGCTCGGTGGCATCGTAGGTCAGCGTATGCTTTACGTTGACGTTGATCGGGAAGCTCTTGACCTCATCCACGAACGAGCGCGACGTATCCAGGCGGCGCACGCGAAAACGACTGCGAAGGGAGGGGGACATGCCCGACATAGCCGGAATGTCGGAGGCGTACAGGTCGGTAACCTCAATCACGACGCCATTGCTGTCCGGGCTCACGGCCTCGATGTCAAAGGCGCCGATAATGGGCTGAAAGTTGTTGTTCTGCACCGAGAGCGCCACCGGGAGCGAATCGGCGGCCACGCTGGTAAAGGACTGCGAGCGCAGCAGGATCCTGTCGCCGCGACGTTCCCACCGAATCACGTTTTCGCCCGTCTTCGACCCTGCATTCATGAAACCACTGATATTAGCCGGAATCTTTGAAATGCGCGAGACCAGCAGCATGTCGCGTCCCAGGAGCGAGTCGGGAATCTCGAAATAGACCTTTTCCTCGTTGCGATGGGTCGTAAACAGACCTTCATCGGTGTCCGTGTCGTCCGTTACGATCTTTTCGTAATCAGACGTGGCCTCCGCTGCTTTCTCAGGCGATGGGCCGGTTGCTGCAGGATCGACCATCTGTCCAGTGGCACGGCAGCCGGAGAGGAGGGCGATGGCAGCCAGAAGTACGGTCAGTTGCTTCATTGCTGGGTGTCGTTGATGAGAGGGGTGGGATGTTCAGAGCGAGGGGAGCCGCTGATCCAAAAGCGCACGGCGCAAGCAGCCACGAGGGGCAGAACGGCCGTCGGAAGGGACTGAACTGCGGGATGCATAATAATGGCCAGCCCCATGATAACGGCGCTTACACGCAGGTAGGTGCGAAGCCAGGGTAGGCGCTTCCAGCCTACTGCCACGAGGACATGGGTAGGCAGAGCCCATAGCAGGTCCATGTTCCACGCCGTGGCATGGTGCTTGGTACCCAGCCACATGATGAGCAGGAATAGGCCCAGACTTCCCATTACGCCGAGCAGGAGCCTGTCTACAGAGGAAGGCCCCCCCCGCGCGCGGAACGTATAAACGACGATGAGTATTCCGATGGCCCAGAATAGCCAGACCACTCGGGTAAATGCAGGCACAGCCGGCTCCCAGGGAAGATCCAAGAGCGTTCGTGTCTCGCGGATTAGGGGTTCGCCCTCCGGGCTGATGGCCTCGTCGAATAGCGCCTTGAGCGCCAACGGGAGGAAGGCCTGATCTTCGCTGATCACACGCCTGTCCATGGGCGCACCGAAAACCAGATTGATGCCCAGGTTCAGCCAGGCCTTCTGATAAAGGTAGGCATTGACCATGCCCCGGTATGTGTCAGCGGAATCGGGAGAAGAAAGCTGAATGGCATCTGCCGCCAAGAGCAGGTCCAGGATGCGGGTGGAGCAGTTGTCGCGGACAAAATTGTAGGCATACGTTCGGTTTTCGGGCTTCATGTTGTCCATGAGCAGCTCCCACACGGCCTGTTTTCGGTCCTGATCAAGGCGCAGGTCCTGCTCTATGACACCGCGCTCTTCATATCGGGCACCCTGTACGAACCGCTGCATCGATTCGACGCTGAGCGTGTACTGCATGTCTCCGTAGGCAAAACGCGGAATGAACCAGGGCCTCGTGGGATCGAACGGCCCCCAGTTGAATACGGCATCGAAGCCGCCATCGGGATCCATGACGCGCAGGGCCGAGTGTCCCCACAGAGAATGCACGGCCTGGCC
>JAAZVD010000304.1 GCA_018623785.1 Bacteroidota bacterium
AAGAGGATAGTGAGTCCCGTGCTGGATGCCGTGTAAGGATACTGATCGGATGAAGCATCCACACCCTGAGCCCGGGCGTCATCGATCAGCGCGAGGGACTCAGCGGCCATGCCCCAGCGCCCTTTGCCGATGACCTTGTGATGGGTTATCTGCACCCGAGCGCCCGAGCGGCGGCCCACTTCCAGGACTTCGTCGACGCTCTCCAGCAACCGACCGCCCTCATCCCGGATATGGGAGATATACATACCGTCGTAGTCGGCCACAGGGCCAGCCAGCAGTGCCACTTCGTCCACATCGGCAAACGCGCCGGGCGTATACTCCAGGCCCGAAGAGAGACCGAAAGCACCGTCCTGCATGGCTTTCGCTACCTGTCGGATCATCTCGTCCATGGACTCGCCGGAAGCCCGGACATCGTCCTCCCCGACAACGCGGGCCCGCAGCGAACCATGTCCGAAAAAGACACCTACGTTGACGGCGGCCGGGTTTGCATCCAGATACGACAGGAACGCACCGATATCGCTCATTGATACGCCGTCCTGACCACCGAGCACGGTGGTTACACCCTGCCGGACAAGATTCTCTGCATCTGGTCGCTGTACGACCGGGCTGCCCTGGATACTGCCACTCGTAGCATGATTATGCATGTCGATGAACCCTGGTGCAGCCACGAGGCCGTTGGCATCGATCCTAGTTTCAGCGTCAGCAGTGGACAACTCTCCGATACTTGCAATCCGATCTCCCTTGATACCGATGTCAGCCACGTACGCCGGTTGACCGGTACCATCTACCACGGTGGCACCGTCAACAACGATATCGAATTCCGGTGATTTGCCGGTGCATCCGGCCAACAGGAAAAGCAGACCTGCAACAAGTATTCTCATCTCTCTCCCCGAAATACGGCGCGACCGCTCATCGTGCCGGTGTGCTGGCCGTCACGCAGGACGTGACCGCCGTTGACAAAAACGTGATGCATGCCCGTGGCCAACTGGTGGGGCTCCTCAAAGGTAGCATGGTCTTGGATGGTAGCCGGATCAAAAATAGCGATGTCGGCAAATTGACCAACCTGCAGACGACCACGGCCCACGATGCCCAGGTTGTCGGCCGGGAAGCTGGTCAAACGCCGCACAGCCTCTTCCAGCGAGATAATACCTTCATCCCGGACATACCGGCCCAGCAGCCGGGCAAAGTTGCCATAGGCGCGCGGATGCGGATTGCTGTTCAGATTGTCACCTTCAGGCGCAAACGAGCCGGCATCCGAATCAAACGCCATCCAGGGCAGAGCAATTTGTTTACGGACATTCTCCTCAGACATCAAGAAGTAGACCGTGCCAACGCGCGTTGAGTCGTGAATGACCAGGTCAACAGCCACGTCCTCGGGCGTCGTACCGCGTTCCTCAGCGATGTCGGCCAGTGTCCGTCCGATCAGGTAGCGAAGCGAGTCCTGCCGGAAACCGACGACCATGATGCCTTCCGGGCCCGCGGCCAGCCCCAGGTTTTCCCATTCATTGGTTGGGGTACGCATCTCTTCGAGGACCCGGGCGCGCGTTTCGTGGTCCATCAGTCGTTCCCGCCACGAGCTGAATCCGCCTTCCTGCACCCAGGGAGGCATGTGTGCATCCAATCCGGTTGCGCCCGCCACATACGTATACATGTCTGCGGTAATGGCAAGGCCCTCGGTACGAGCGGCTTCAATCCTCGCAATGGCCTCGTCCATTTTGGACCAGTTACTTTCGCCGGCGGCCTTGAGGTGATATACCTCCGCCTTGACGCCGGCTTCCCTCGCAATCGCAATCAACTCATCGAGCGCCTCAAGCAACCGGTTACCCTCCGAACGCATGTGGGAAATGTACATCCCGTCATATTCCGATACGACCTTGGACAGTTCGATCAGTTCGTTGGTGTCGGCATAGAAGGCCGGCGCGTAGATCAGGGACGATCCAAGTCCCATGGCGCCGTCCTCCATGGCCTGTCGGACGAGCGCCTTCATGCGGTCCAGCTCTTCCGGCGTCGGAGCACGGTCCTCGTACCCCACTTCATGGATGCGGACGGTCGTAGCGCCGACAAACGAAGCCACATTGGTGGCTACGCCCTGTACTTCGAGCATTTCCAGGAATTCGCGAAGGGTGGTCCACGTCGGCTGGTTGTTCGCCCCGTATTCCTCTTGCTTCATTCGCTCGTTCAGCGGACCCTCGGACCAGCCTTCGCCGAAGACCTCAAGCGTCACACCCTGAACAATGTCGCTCAGGGATCGCCCGTCGTTGCGCAGATCGCCGGGGGCCCAGCTGAGCATGTTGATAAAACCCGGCGTCACGGCTAGGCCCGAGGCGTCGATGTCGGTTTTCGCGCTCAGGCCGGACAGATCCCCGATGGCAGTGATAGTATCTGCATCGATGGCCAGATCAGCCACATACGGCGCTCCGCCCTCACCGTCATACAGCATCCCTCCGCGGATGATGGTGTCGTGGTCCGGGGGCGTACACGCCGCAAACAGTACCAGAGCAGCGAAAAGAATCGGGAGTCGCATATGGGAATAAAGGGATAGGAAGGGCCGAAATAGCCGGCGATGGGAGTGACGTCAGGAACGTCCCTGCCGGTTCACCATGGTGGCATGGGACTGGTCCACAGCCATCATCAATACCTCAGATATATTGACGTGGGCTGGCCGGGAAGCGCACCAGAGGACCGTTTCTGCCACATCATCCGGCGTAAGAGGATTCGTGTCC
>JAAZVD010000046.1 GCA_018623785.1 Bacteroidota bacterium
ACATATTCGTGATGGGTGTTGACGAGCACATGCTCGGCAACTATTCCTACGAGCTGGATTATGGCCGCTTCTTTACCCAAGAAGATGTGCAGTATGCTCGTCCCGTGTGTGTACTCGGCACCGATGTCTCCGACAACCTGTTCATGACGGAAAACGCGATCGGGAAGATGGTCCGGGCTTGCGGGATGCGGTGCGAGGTAATCGGCGTGCTGAAAAGCAAGGGAGGATTCCTCGGAATGTCCCAGGACAACCGCATCTATACCCCGATTACACGGGGATTTGCGGTTTTCGGAGGAGCGACGCGAAATATTGCCAACATTTCGGTCCGCGTCGCGGATGCCGTATTGATCAATGCGGCCAAGGAAGAAGCGACCGGCAAGATGCGTGTTATCCGGAAGGTGGAACCAGGCCAGGATAACAACTTCGAGATTTCAACCAACGATTCCATGCAGGCCATTTTCGAGGCCTTTACTGGAACATTGACCGCAGGCGGTGCCGGTATCGGGCTGATATCGCTCTTGGCAGCCGGCATTGGCATCATGAATATCATGCTGGTGTCCGTAACCGAACGTACTCGGGAGATAGGGATACGAAAGAGTATCGGTGCGCGTCGCAAGGACATTATGCGGCAGTTCCTGTTGGAGGCCTTCTTCCTATGCCAGATCGGGGGCCTTATTGGTATCGTGCTGGGTGCGTTGGTTGGCAACGGTGTGGCCCTTTATTTCGATATTTCAGGTACTTTCCCCACCAATTGGGCTGTTGGGGCAGTGGTCATGGTTACGGGTATTGCACTCGTATTCGGCGGTTATCCAGCCTACAAGGCAGCGCGCCTGAATCCAATCGATTCGCTGCGTTTCGAGTAGGAGTCCGGAGGCGTGCCGTTTCAGGGAATCCGGGTCGCCCGGTAAGGCGCCGCGTGTTAGATTGTGGCATGCTAAGAAACCGTTGTCGGTTGTCCAGCGCCTCGACCTCCATGCCATTCATCTAAGCTCACTCATGTCCGATCTACAGGCCGCAGCAAAAAAAGCCGTTGGCGAACACGTTGCTTCCATGATTTCATCCGGTATGACCCTGGGTGTCGGGACCGGTTCGACCGCTGCGATGGCCATCGAGGCACTGGGTCATCGGATCAGGGAGGAAGGACTACAGGTCAAGGGGGTAGCAACCTCATTTGCGGCGGAGCGTTTGGCGCGCCAGCACGGTATCCAGCTGTCAACGCTGGATGAGACACCGGATTTGGACCTGGCTTTTGATGGGGCTGACGAAGTTGATCCTGCCTTTGTTTTGATCAAGGGGCGGGGTGCTGCCCAGACGCGCGAAAAAATTGTGGCCTCCCGCGCACGTCAGTTTATCGTACTGGTGGATGAGAGCAAGATCGTTGACGAGCTCGGGCATCGGATGCCTCTGCCCGTGGAAGTCGTTCCCATGGCTGTTACGCCGGTGATGCAGGTCCTGCATGCGTTGGGCGCAACGGTAGAGATCCGGATGGGCATGAAAAAAGACGGTCCTGTCGTTTCCGATCAAGGAATGTGGATCGTGGATGCCATGTTTAACGGTATCTCCAATCCGGAGCATGTCAATGATATGCTCTTGAAGACACCAGGCGTGGTTGACCATGGCCTTTTCATCGGTCTAGCGACAACGGTTCTGGTGGGTCGCTCGGATGGATCGGTGCAGGTCCTGGACCGGCCCACAGCCTGAACAGGTACCGCCTTGCAGCGGTCAGAAAAGGCATTGCCGACGATGGGCAGGGCTCAGAACAACAGGCTCATCATGTGTTCCAGGCTTTTCAGCCCCACGCACTCGAGTGCTTTAGGCGTGCTTTTCTTGTCCAGTCCCTTTCCAGGAACGTAGGCCTGGGTAAAACCGAGACGCGAGGTCTCCGCCAGCCGGGATTCCAACTGGGATACGGCTCGGACCTCTCCACCCAGCCCTACCTCACCCGTGATCATGGCCTGGGAAGGCAATGGGATGTCCCTCCATGACGAGGCTACGGCTGCGGCAATAGCCAAGTCGGCCGCAGGCTCTGTCAGTCTCAGGCCGCCGGTTACGTTGACGAACACATCGCAGGTGGATAGCGGCATACCTGCCCTTTTCTCCAGAACCGCCAACAGCATCTGTAACCGGCGGCCGTCAAAACCGCTGGCCGTTCGTTGCGGGTTGGAATACGAGGTCGGGGTGACCAATGCCTGGATCTCAGCCAGCATGGGACGTGAGCCCTCCAGCGAACAGACCACGGCTGAGCCGGGTGAGAGAAGATTCCGGTCTGAGAGGAACAGCTCACTTGGATTATCCACCGGGGTCAATCCGCGCGACTCCATTTCGAACACACCAATTTCATTGGTGGATCCGAAACGGTTTTTGACGGCACGCAGGATGCGAAACACGTGATGCCGATCGCCTTCGAGGTACAGAACGGTATCAACCATGTGTTCGAGCACGCGCGGTCCGGCAATAGTCCCGGACTTTGTAACGTGTCCGACAATGAATGTCGCCGTGCCTGATACCTTGGCCATCTGGATCAGCGCAGCGGCACTTTCACGTACCTGCGTCACTGAACCCGGAGCACTGGACAGGTCCGAGCGGAATACCGTTTGAATGGAATCGATGACGAGCACGGATGGCTCTTCTTCTTGGACGCACCGGATGATGGATTCCACTTCCGTCTCGGCCAACAGAAGGAAGTTCTCCGATGAAACCCCCATCCGCTCCGCCCGCATTTTGACTTGGGAAGGGGACTCTTCTCCCGTTACGTAGAGGAGCTTGACCGAGGCCAGAAGGGTGGCCAGTTCGGTCATTAATGTAGACTTGCCAATACCAGGATCTCCGGCAATCAACACGACAGAACCTTCTACGATACCCCCACCAAGTACCCGGTCAAGTTCGGCATTGCCTGTATCGATGCGCGACTCCGCACCGCTCTTGACATCGGACAGTTTAAGTGGCTTCGGACTGAGCCCACCCAGACCGCGGATGATCCCGGGTTTGTGGGCACCCGCTGCCGTCCGTTCCTCGACAAGCGAATTCCAGGCACCGCATGCGGGGCACTGGCCCAGCCATTTGGGAGACTCGTTGCCGCAGTCCTGACAAAAGAAGATGGATTTGTTCTTGGCCATGAAGCGAATATAGCATCGGGGGAGTGACATCATCCTGACACATGCCTGGGTCCACCGTGACTTCACAGCTACATCCGCCGGCGCTCCGAGTAGCTCCGCCGGCACCCCAGGCAGCTATCCCGGCGCCTCAAAGATCCAGGAATATGACCTGTGACTATCCGGTTCCTGTGACGAATCCGTGCAGAACACCACGGTAAGATCCTGAGTCCGTACTTTGCTCGAAGTCTGACTCGCTTCCGTTACGTCGGAAATCCCGTCGGTCGATTCCGGACAGCCGTAAAGCACCGCCCATGATTTCAACGTGGTCCCATTGACCCCTGATATCATCATCAATCCCATCTCGGCCTTGGGCCGGTACAGCCAATTGCTGTTCCATGCGTTCGGCGCCGTCACGGAGGTGGCCAGCTATCGCAAGAATCTATGGCGGCAGATGGTGAAAGTGGGCTTGGATTCGTTGCCCATCGTCATGCTTGCGGCGACGTTTTCGGGTGCTGTCAGTACGGTCCAGACATCCTATCAGCTCGTCTCGCCCCTCATTCCACGCAGTATTGTGGGGGCAATCATCACCTCGTCCATGATCCTCGAGCTGGGCGCCGTGGTCACCGGATTCATTTTGGCGGGACGTGTTGGGGCGCGGATTGCTGCCGAGCTGGGTACCATGCGGGTTACTGAGCAAATCGACGCGCTTGAAACGATGGGCCTGAACTCCGTTGGATATTTGATCGTACCCCGTGTTGTGGCCGGCGTAGTCATGTTTCCCGTCCTCTACATTGCGGCCTGTTTTTGTGGGATCGGGGGTGGCATGCTGATTGGGGAACTGGGTGGATTTGTGCCGTTGGAAGAGTTCATCTATGGTGCTCGGGAATATTTTCAACCCTTTGATCCCATTTTCGGCATCATCAAATCGCTTGTGTTCGGATTCCTGATCACGTCCATTTCCTGCTTCAAGGGGTACTACACCCAAGGCGGGGCGGAAGGCGTCGGTCGAGCTACTACGCAAGCCGCTGTGGCCAGTTGTGTATTTCTACTCCTGGCAGATCTCATATTGGCAGTCCTTCTGCTCTGAATCCAGGCATTGCACCCCATGATCCGCGTTTCGCACGTCAACAAGAGTTTTGGAGACAAACACGTTCTCAAGGATGTGTCCGTCGATATTCCGGAAGGCGAAACCATCGCCATCATCGGTCGGTCCGGTTCCGGGAAGAGCGTGCTCATGAAGCATCTTATCGGGCTTATGCAGCCTGATTCAGGCTCTGTGACGGTGGATGGTATTGACATCAATGCCATCACGTATGCGGAACTGCGGCGGGTTCGCAGGCATTTCGGCGTACTGTTCCAGGGCGGAGCCCTGTTTGACTCCATGAATGCGTTCGAAAATGTGGCCTTCCCGCTCAGGACCTTTACGGAGATGACCGAGGCTGACATATCCCGGGTAGTCAAGGAATGCCTAGCTATGGTCGAGCTGGAAGATGTAGGGGCCAAGTTGCCCTCCGAGCTATCAGGCGGTATGCAGAAACGCGTAGCCTTGGCACGAGCCGTAGCACTCCAGCCTCGATACATCATTTACGATGAGCCTACATCGGGTCTTGATCCCGAAACCTCAAATACCATCGATGAGCTGATACGGAATTTGGCAGATCGGCTCAACGTAACAAGTATTGTTGTTACGCATGACATGCATTCTGTACTGAACATTGCAGATCGTGCAGCCTTCATTTACGAGGGGAGAATGCATTGGACGGGCACGATCGAAGCCTTGCATCACAGCGACGATCAGATACTGAAAGCGTTTGTGACGGCCAATGAATACAAGATCGGCCCCTCCTGAACATCATCAACCATCCTGAAGCGACGTGAAGTATTCCAACGAGATCAAGGTCGGTCTGACCATCATCGTTGCCGCGGTGATTTTCATTCTCGGAATTCGATATTTCGAGGACCTGCCTCTGTTTGATTCGACCTACGACCTGGTGGCGGAATTCGATGATGCAGGAGGCCTTATTGGAGGTAACATCGTTCGGGTGAACGGGGTATCTGTCGGATCAGTCACCTCGGTTTACATCAGCGAAACGACGGGAAAGGTGATTGTCGAATTCCATGTGGACCCGAAGATTCCGGTTACTGAGGGCTCGCATGCCACTGTAGGAGGATTTGACGCGCTGGGTGTGGTTCGAATGGACCTTACCCTGGGTCCGTCTTCGTCTCCCCGGATACCTGAGGGAGGCTTGGTGGCCACGAGCGCAACATCGGATCTCATGGCGGACATGAGCGCACGTGCGCCAGCCATGCTGGACAGCGTGGGACGTGTTCTTGAAGAGCTCGATGGCGTCCTGGTCGAGGCCAACACCATACTTTCCACACCGGAATCCGATCTGCGACGGACATTGGCGGCTGCCCGGGGAAGTATGTCCCAGGTAGAGGCACTCCTGGCAGGGGAGCGCGATCGCATGGTGCGCATTTTGGCGAATGCAGACTCCCTGACGGCTGATCTGGATACCGCAATGGGAGAGGATGGCGAAGCGTTGACGTCCTTGATGGGTCAGATGGAAACCATGCTGGCTACCCTGAACGAGGATCTTGAGCGGTTCCAGGCAACCAACGAACAGATCGATACGCTCCTTCGGAAACTCAACGAAGGCGAAGGTACCCTCGGCATGTTGATCAACGACCCGTCGATGTATCACCGAATGGACTCAACGCTGAATGGACTGAATGCCTTGATTGCCGATTTTCAGGACAATCCGGGTCGCTATCTTAAGGAAATGAAAATCGTAGACCTGTTCTGATATGCCTTCCTACGAAGACGCCCTCACGCTATTGCACGAATGGACCAAGACGGACAGCCTCCGCCGGCACGCCTACGCGGTAGAGGCGGCCATGGGATACTATGCTCGGTCATTCGGAGAGGATGAAGTCCTGTGGCGAATAGCCGGGCTTCTGCATGACATGGACTATGAAAAGCATCAAACGCTGGACGAGCATCCCTACGTTGGTGTAGGAGTGCTCAGGGAAGCGGGTTACCCGGAAGAGGTGCTCGACGCCATTATGGGCCATGCGCCTCACACTGGCGCTTCGCGCACCACCTTGATGGCGAAGACGCTGTTTGCGGTGGATGAGCTGGCCGGATTCATCACTGCAGTAGCGTATGTCCGTCCCACGGGCCTGGAAGGGATGAAGCCGAAGTCGGTCACAAAGAAGCTCAAAGATAAAGCGTTTGCTGCAGCTGTTAGCCGGGAGGATATTCGAGAGGGTGCGGAAGATCTCGGAATTGAGATGTCTGAGCACATTGCCAATGTCATAGCCGGCATGCAGGCTGATGCAACCCGCCTGGGCTTTTCCGCGTCATAATAGAGCCATCCAAACGCTCTGCCGATTGTGTGACGGAAGACACTTCACATGTGACCCCTGGGGATATCCCGCCTTCCGGGAATACCCCGACTTCTGAGGATACGCGTTCCTCTGGAGTGGTCCGTTCTTCCAAGGAGATCCCTTCCTCCGGGGAAAATTCTGTCTCTGGGGCGAGTCCCACCTCTGCCGCGAATTCCACTTCTGGGGCGAGTCCCACCTATGGGGATTCATCCGGTCTCGAACGCGAGCGCGCCGTCGCTCCCGCGACGGCGCGCCCCGGCGTGAGTGTGGCCGAGGCCAAGGAGGTAACCAAGACACGCGCGGCAGATTTTCGGCATCTGGTCGCCGCCCACATCCGTCGTCATCTTCCCCAAGCTTCGGGAAAAGTCCCGCCGCGACGCGAACCGCCGCGGGTAACGGGTGCGCATGCACGCCTTCTGCCGCTGCTGCAGGTCATCCCGTGGGGGCTACTCATCATGTTCGCTGCCTCCTTTCTCTGGGATTTTCCCGAGATGGAGTTGAGTGTCATGGGGCAGATGCTTCCGTTGGAAGGCTTGCTCCGTATTGTCGCGGTAAGCGGTATGATTGGCTTCTTGACGAACTGGGTAGCCATTACCATGCTGTTCAACCCACGTGAGGTACGCCCCGTTTTCGGCCAGGGGTTGATTCCTGCGCAGCGGGAACGTGTCATCTATCGATTGGCAACGGCGGTCAGCGAGGAGCTGATCAACGAAGAGATCATCAAGCAGAAGATCGAAGAAAATGCCATTATTCCGAAGTACCGGGAGCTGTCCATATCCGTTGCCCGCGGCGTCCTGGAAGATTCGGAATTCCGGACGGACCTCAAACGGTTGACAGCTGATTACGTCGAGACCGTGTTGACATCGGACGAGGTGCGCCGACGTATTGTGGATTTTGTAGTCGAAAAGATTGAGACCTACGTGGGCAAGGGCGTAGGAGGGATAGCCCTTAAGGCCTACCGGTACCTGAACGAGGAGGATTTTAAACGTCGCATCGATCAAGCTGTCCACGATATCCCGACGCAGCTTGACGTAGTGCTCGACGAGATGGACGCCTTGCTTGACAAGGTGCCCGGGAAAATCGAGGCACGCGCAGAAGACATCGAGGAATATGCCACGCGGGTGGTCCTTGGATTTGTAGAAAATCTGGACGTTTATGACATGGTCATGAGCAACATGATGGCCTACGATGAGGGACGTCTGGAAGCGCTCATTAAGAACTCTTCCAACGAACAGCTCAACTACATCAAGTATTTGGGGGGAGTACTCGGAGCCATCGGAGGGCTTGTCATCTGGCAACCCTTGCCGGCACTTGTAGCCTTCGGAGGCATCGGAGCCTTCCTGTTTGGCTTGGACGAAGTGCTTTTTCGTTTGCGAAGCACGGAAAAGGAAGAGCCTGGCGCAATGACTGATTAACCGGCAGGCTCCGGATTATTGGAGACCGTAGAGGATATCCTTTCTGCCGCAGGCACCGTATCCGCAGCAGGCGCTGTGTCCACTGCGGGGCTCGGGGTCGATGAACCGTTCGCTGTTTTGCCCGAAGCGCTTGTTTCTCCCTTGGAAAGGGCTAGATCGAAACAGTCTCGACAACGGGGCTCATAGGCTTCTTTCGCTCCCAAGAGTACCCGGCTATCCCCACCCACGAGACGTTGGGAATGGTTGGCCGGGTTTCCACAGACGACACAGATCGCATGCAGCTTGGTTACGTACTCAGCAATGGCCATGAGCTGGGGCATGGGTTCAAAGGGCTGCCCCAGGTAGTCCTGATCCAAGCCAGCCACGATGACTCGTTTGCCGGACTCGGCTAATTCCCGGCACACCTGAACTAGGTCGTCTCCGAAAAACTGCGCCTCGTCCACACCCACAACATCAGAGTCTTGGGCAAGGAGAATAATCTGCGATGCAGCGGCCACGGCGGTTGATCGCAAGGCCGATTCATCATGGGATACGACCTCGTCCTCGGAAAATCGGGTATCAATGGCCGGCTTGAAAATCTCGGTTCGCTGCCGCGCAATCTTGGCTCGCCGGACACGCCGGATCAACTCCTCCGTCTTGCCACTGAACATCGATCCGCAGACGACCTCGATCCAGCCGACCTTGCGGGATGTTTTGAGTACGTGAGGCTCGAGTATCACGGCTGCGCGTGGATCTTACGGGGAAAGAGGGGCGACCCGGGATAGCCGCCCGGAACCAAAGATACGATGTGGCCGGATTCCACCGAAGGGTGTCCGGACGAAGAGGTCAGATATCCCCGAGAGCGGATTGTAGCACCCAACCCCGGGTACCATTGGGGATTTCCACAAGACGCCACTCCGATGTTCTGGCGTGAACCTCCAGAATGAGGCCCTCGTGTACGTCAATTACTTCGGTAGCGTCGCTGTTGGCCTGCTGCCTCAGCACCAGACGTTCGGTCAGGACGACCGAACGATCCGGATGAGGCGGCCATATGGAGGCGGCAAGAGCATGGACGATCAGAATAACGCCGACCACAAAGGCCGCAGTGCGACCACGGCGCAACCACATACCATCC
>JAAZVD010000305.1 GCA_018623785.1 Bacteroidota bacterium
AGATGCGGTGTGCGTGCCATCAGACTTCTTGAGGGCTGCCTTGCTGGCGTAATAATCGGTGCGGTCTCCGTCCTCGTACTCCGTCTGGATGAGTCGTCCGGACGGGGTAAAGTAGCGTGCCACGGTCAACCGAAGCGCACTGCCATCACGTAGCATGTACTGCTTCTGCACCAGGCCTTTCCCGAAGGTCCTTTGACCGACCACAAGACCGCGGTCATGATCTTGCAGCGCACCTGCCACAATTTCACTGGCCGAGGCCGATGCACCGTCCACGAGAACCATGACGGGACCTTCTTCCCACAGACCGTTCCCACTGGCATAGAACGCTTCCTTACTGTCTTCCGTGTACCCGCTTTGCGATACCACCAACTGACCCTCCTTGAGGAATTCCCCGGCAATCCGCACCGCCATTTGCATGTATCCCCCGCGATTGCCGCGCAAGTCGAGCACGAGCCGTTCCATTCCCTGTGAGGAGAGCGTACGCAGACTGGCCATGAACTCACTGTAGGTGGTTCGCGCAAACCGGTTCAGACGGATGTAACCGGTATTATCCTCCATCATGTAGGCGGCATCAAGCGTATGAAGCGGGATTTTATCCCGCGTAATCTCGAACTCAAGCGGTGTATCCACGCCGGGGCGATCTACAGTGATGGTAACCTCCGTACCCCGGGGACCCTTGAGATGACGTCGTACGTCGTCCTCATCAAAACCAATCGTGGACCTGCCGTCCACAACCATGATGCGATCTCCGGTCAGTAGTCCGACATCATCGCTGGGTCCCCCCGGAATCACATTGAGCACGGACAGCGTGTCCGCTCCGTCGTTGCCCGGAAGCAGTTCAAATGATATCCCGATTCCTTCGAACTCCGCGTCAAATGCTTCATTTTCGCCTTTAAGGCGCTCAGCATCAAAAAAGACGCTGTGTGGATCCAGGTTCTCCAGCATTCCATCAATGGCGTACTGGGCAATCTCGTCCGGATCGGTCTTCTCGACATAGCGTCGGTTGATGAGTAAAAACACATCCTCCATGCGCTGAAGGGCCGTAGCTGTAGACCGATCTGTCAGATGCGAATTCCACGTCACACCCGTAACCACCGTCAACACCGCCAACAGGGTCATCAGCAGGCCAAAAGGGCGAATGCGTCGTAAGGAAAAGGATTCGGAGGTGTCTTTCATCGTGCTCCGCGTCAGCATATCAGATGAGAAAAGGTTCACGCGACACCGGGCAGGCGCCGCTTGTTCAGTACGGAAGGGTCCTCGGGATTGATCCCCTCCGGATTCTGTCAATCTTTATGCCCGTCCGAGGACAGCTGTTCGTTAGATTCCCTTCGGTGGCGTAGTCTGCCATGATCGCTCGCGCGCCGTCACCCTATTCTCCCCTAATCAGACATGACCAACAAAGCCATCGCCAGATTGCTCAAGGAAACCTCAGCTCTGATCGAGCTGACGGGTGGAAATCCATTCCGGAGCCGAGCCTTCGCCTCAGCCGCGCGCACCATCGAGCGCTTGGATGTATCGGTCCCCGATCTTCTGGCACGGGATGAACTGACCGGGGTGAAAGGAATCGGTACCGGATTAGCCTCCCAGATCGGAGAGATCTTGACCTATGGCTCTTTCGAGGTCAGGGATGATCTGCTAGGCGCTATTCCCCCCGGTATACTGGACGTGCTTAACGTCAAAGGACTGGGTGCCAAGAAGGTGCGTACCCTGTGGCAGCAGTTGGGAGTGCAGTCGCTGGACGATCTGGAGGCTGCCGCCCGCACCGGTCGAATTGCCGAGTTGGAGGGTTTTGGTGCCAAAAGCCAGGATTCCATCCTCACCAATGTGGCACTACTCAGGTCGTTTGAGGGGCGACGGCGCGGTGCGGATGCCTACCTGGAAGCCGAGCGCATCATCCACTCATTGCTGAATCAGGGATTCGACGCCGTTCACATGGCCGGAGAGGTGGCGCGGGGAATGAATCATGTTGGCCTGGTGTCCCTGGTAGCTGTATCCGAGACACCGTTGACGCCGAGGGTGGAGGGTCTCTCCCTGTCGGCCTTTGAGCATGCTCGAGAGACCGCCTGGACGGGAACGTGTGCCGACGGCCTTTCCATCGAAATAGTCGTATGCTCAGCTGAGGAGGCGGGTACGGTTCTTTTCCAGAAAACAGGACCGGATACCTTTGTTGACGCGCTCAAGCCGCTGCTTGAGCAACCAGCAGCCGCAACCGAAAAAACTCTGTTTGCTTCGGGAAAACTACCTTGGATTGCACCGGAACTGCGGGATCTACCGGATGCTGCCAACCGACTCGAAACACTGGCGGATTGGACACTCATTACGGATGCAGATCTGAAAGGGGTGCTTCACAATCACAGTACCTATTCCGACGGTGCCCACTCGCTGCGTGAGATGAGCGAGGCTGTCCGCGCACGCGGGTACGAGTACTTCGGGATCTGCGATCACAGTCAATCCCTCAAGGTAGCCGGGGGCATGTCGCCAGAGACAGCAGTCCGTCAGCACAACGAAATCAAAGCGCTCAACGAAGCCTTTGCAAACGATGAAGGGCCGCCCTTCACGGTTTTCTTCGGGGTCGAGAGCGACATCCTCGCTGATGGCAGCCTGGACTATCCCGATGAGGTGCTGGAAACCTTTGACTTCTTGGTAGCAAGCGTGCACGTCCGATTCAATATGACGGAAGCCGAGGCCACAGACCGTATCGTGAAAGCTGTTTCC
>JAAZVD010000306.1 GCA_018623785.1 Bacteroidota bacterium
CGAAGAATTCGGAAGACGGGGATGCCTTACCCGTCGGTTTCCCACGTCAGGATATCCTGCTCCGTTTTCTCTTTTGTGGACCACTCTTCCGCATCCGGCAGCGGGTCTTTCTTCTCGGTAATATTGTAGCCGAGTTGCTGCCACTGGTTGGCCAAGTAGGTGTTCCACTCGGCATAGTGCGACAGTTCTTCGGGGAGCTCATCGTCGGCATAGATGGCTTCCACCGGACAGACGGGGACGCATGCGTTGCAGTCGATACATTCGTCAGGGTGGATGACGAGGAAGTTGGGTCCTTCGTAGAAGCAGTCTACAGGACATACTTCCACACAGTCCGTGTGCTTACAATTGATACAAGCTTCTGTAACGACGTAAGGCATGTTTCTTTGTTGCTGTTTGAGCGGGTGGCGAATCCCGCAATGGTCAATTCCGTACCATGGTATCGAGGCCCGGCAGCCGCGCACATTCGCGCCGGCTGCGCCTTTGGCCCAAGATAGTACACGACGCCGTTTAACAGTACCCCGCACAGCGGTTTAATGCGCAGCGCTTCTGCCCTGATAGGACGCCCAACCCGAGTTTCAGTTACACGGTCACAGTCACTTCGTGCATCCTCACCGTTGATGGAGGCCTTGATATGGACGACGGGGCTCCTGGCAGTAGCCATTCCTGATCCATCGCTACCCTCTGTCGTCGATCTCTGTGTATTCAAGGCGATCGGCTTTTCCGGTTGCCCCGGGTGTGGTTTGGGGCATGCGATGGGTTATCTTTTCCGGGCAGAATGGGCGCTTTCTCTGGATTCACACTGGTTTTCTCCTGTCGTACTCATCCTTTTGTTGGCGCACATTGGACGTCTGCTACGCTCTGCGCTGCCTACTTCCCCGTAATCGGGGCAAAACACCGTGTCATGTCACGAGTCATCACATATATGCCCGAGCTACAGGGAGATGAGCAGCTGACCATTGCCAAAATCATCACGGGGATGTCGGAGCAACAGGTTGAGCAGTTTGCGCGGGTGTACCGGGAACGCAGGAAGGATGAATCCGTGGTTCTATTGACGACCCTGTTGGCCTTCGTGGGTCTTGCCGGTATGAACAGATTTTATCTCGGGCAGATAGGGATGGGCATCGCCTACTTTTTCACCGCGGGATTCTGCCTGATCGGTGCCATTGTGGACATGTTCAATTACAAGGCGATGACCAACGCATTCAACCAGGATCATGCCATTGAGGTCGCTATGCTGATTCGAGGCGCCTTTCCAGACGAACTATCCGAGGGAGCATCATTCGATGACTGATAAGGTCAACCATCAAGAAAAGCGCCGAATTGGGGGATTGGGTTGGGCCGGAATCCTGCTGCTGACAATTGTCCTTACAGGCTGTCTTCCCGAACCGTCGCCAGCCCCGGAAATCCAGCTTGAACAGATCCAGTTGCCTGCGGGCTATTCGATCACGGTATTTGCCGACAGTATTGAGAATGCCCGTTCCATGGCACTTTCTCCATCGGGCGTGCTTTTTGTCGGAACGCGACGGGCCGGGAAAGTGCATGCCCTCGTTGATGCGGATGGGGATGGACGCGCTGACGTGCACCACATAATCGCAGAGGGACTACAAATGCCAAATGGGGTTGCTTTTCGCGATGGATCCCTGTTTGTCGCCGAGGTCACCCGCATCATTCGATACGATGATATCGAGAACCGGCTGACTAATCCGCCAGAACCGGTGGTTGTGGTCGATGATTTTCCATCCGATCGGCACCACGGTTGGAAGTATATCGCTTTCGGGCCGGACGACAAGCTGTATGTGCCCATTGGTGCACCGTGCAACGTATGCGACCGCTGAGCGCCCTATGCCGCCATTCACCGGATGAATGCGGATGGCTCAGACCGGGAGGAGTTTGCTACCGGGGTTCGCAATACGGTCGGATTCACCTGGCATCCGGAAACGGGCGAGATGTGGTTTACCGACAACGGGCGGGACAACCTGGGCGATGATATTCCTCCGTGTGAACTGAACCACGCTCCGGAAGCGGGTATGCATTTTGGATTTCCGCATATCCACGGCAATGACATACCTGACCCCGAATTCGGAGAGGGTGCGTCTATTTCGGATTACACGGCGCCGGTCCAGGAGCTTGGTCCCCACGTGGCGCCCCTAGGACTGGAGTTCATGCGGGAAAACGGGCAGGTTCAACCCGATCGTATCCTGATTGCAGAGCACGGATCTTGGAACCGGAGCGAGAAAATTGGCTACCGGGTAACAATGGTGTCTCTCGATGACGAAGGCAGAGCGACATCCTATGAACCCTTTGCCGAGGGCTGGCTGCAAGGCGAGGAATCGTGGGGTCGCCCCGTGGATCTCGAGTATCTGCCTGATGGCAGTCTGGTGGTATCCGATGATGCCGGCAGCCGAATCTACCGGATTTCGCGGACCGACTGATCCCGGGCCCCGACGCTACTGCACGATAGTAACCAGGCGTGTGTCTGAACGCCCTTCGGATGATACGCGCACTAAGTAAGAGCCTGCTTCCAGTCCATCGGCATTCAGCGACATGGTATGCTCGCCCGCTGAAAGCGTGCCAAGATCCTGCCGGAGACGCTCACGTCCCAGCATGTCGACCAGTACGATCTGGACGGGCGACGTCCGGTCAATGTGTATCGATGCGGATGCACGGTCTGAAAAAGGATTCGGATAAATAGCGTTGAGGCCAAATGCCGCG
>JAAZVD010000307.1 GCA_018623785.1 Bacteroidota bacterium
CACGTCTCGACCTTCAATTCAGAGGTAGCTGAGAAGCATCAGGCGGTCATGAGAGCACTGCCCGAGGGTGTGAATCACGTCAGTCTCCAGGAGAAATTGGCCAACGAAGGCGATCCTGACCTGACGCGCTTGGGTATGGAATATCTTCCATTGGCCTTCAGCCGCAGGCATGGTGATCCAACGCGCCCTTGGAATCGCTTCTCTATTGACTTGCGCAACGCAGACGGTAGCAGCAAGATTTACTATCAAGGCAACTGGCGGGACATTTTTCAGAACTGGGAGGCCCTTGGCATTGCCTTTCCTTCCTTTATCCCCTCCATGATTTGTCGCTTTGTCAATGCCACCACGGCCGATGGGTACAATGCCTACCGGATTACCAAAGATGGTCTGGAATGGGAAGAACCCAATCCAGAGGATCCTTGGTCCAACATCGGGTACTGGTGCGATCACCAGATCATCTATTTGCTTAAGCTCCTGGAGTGGAACGCCCGCTTTCATCCCGAGGCGTCCAGGGAGCTACTCCGAAAGAGGGTGTTCGTACACGCTGAAGTCCCTTACCGTATCCGGGAATATGCTGCTATCAAGGCTAATCCCCGTGACACCATCGATTTCGACTGGGATCTGGCAAAGCGTATCGAAGAGCGCGTCGATGTATTGGGTGCTGATGGCAAACTGCTCAGGAATCAAAATGACGATATTCACCATGTGACGTTGGTGGAGAAACTCCTGACTTTGTCCCTGGCGAAACTGTCCAACTTTGTGCCCGATGGAGGGATTTGGCTCAATACACAACGACCTGAATGGAATGATGCGAACAATGCACTGGTGGGAAATGGCCTCTCCATGGTCACGACGTGTTATCTGCATCGGTGGTTCGAATTCCTGGAAGGGTGGTTAAGTGACGATGGTGCCGATTCGTACCCGGTTTCCAGCGAAGTGGCAGACTTCTTCGCTGAGATCCACCGTATTCTGCAAGAACATCGCCCGAATCTGAACAGCGGCTTTACGCCCCGTTCCCGGCAGGACATGGTAAGGGCACTGTCCCTGGCAGGTTCAGCTTACAGGAATGCGTTGTATCAACAAGGTCCATCTGGCCAGGTAAAGCTTTTGGACCGTGTAACCTTGGGAGCATTTTTGGCTGACTCTCGAGTATTGATGGAAAGTACCATCCGGTCCAATGTGCGCGAGGATGGCCTGTATCATTCCTACAATCTGTTGAAGTGGGATCAAGATGGTCTGTCCGTTGAGACACTGTACGAGATGCTCGAAGGCCAGGTGGCCGTTCTGAGCAGCGGATTGCTCTCGGCCTCGGAAGCGGTCCGTTTGCTCGACGCGCTCCGGAAAAGCGCCCTCTATCGTGCCGATCAGCAAAGCTATCTGCTCTATCCCGACCGTCGGCTTCCCTCCTTCCTTGTCAAGAACCAGCTTGACCCAAGGCAGGTGGAGCAGCTACCGCTCCTAAAAACCCTTCTGGAAGATGGGGATACCAGCATCATCAAGCGAGATGACAGGGGCGGCTTGCATTTCAATGGCTCCTTTCGAAATGCCTCGGATGTAAGGGATGCCCTGAATGCTCTGAATGGAGAGTATTCAGACCTAGTACGGAATGACAGCGTGCATGTGGCACAGTTGTTCGAGGAAGTATTTGACCACAGGAAGTTTACGGGGCGGTCGGGTACATTCTTTGCGTATGAGGGCCTTGGGTCCATCTACTGGCACATGGTGTCCAAGCTTGGATTGGCCGTCTCAGAAATCGCCACAAAAGCGGTGGACGAAGGTCAACCGGAAGACATCATCCAGAAGCTTCGTGTACATCAGGTTGCCATCCGAGCCGGTATTGGGGCCGAGAAAGACCCCGCTAACTACGGAGCTTTTCCATCGGACCCTTATTCGCATACGCCGGAGAAAGCCGGTGTCAAACAGCCCGGCATGACGGGGCAGGTCAAGGAAGATGTGATTGCCCGCTACATGGAACTGGGAGTCGACATACGGGATGGAAAACTCACATTCCGCATAGATGGTTTTGATCCCGCAGAGGCTTTAACTGAGCCATCCACATTTACTTGTTTTGACATTGCCGGCAAAGAGATAGCCATCCCTTTGGCAGCTGGAAGCTTTGCCTACACGGTATGTGGAATCCCCGTTGTCTACCAGCAATCAGACACGGACGGGATGACCGTGACCATGACGGACGGATCGTGTTTGGAAACGCCTGGCCATGCCTTGGATAGAGATATCAGTCAGGCCATCTTCTCGCGCGCCGGTCGCGTTCGCAAGATCGAATGCCGGTGGAATGCACTTGGCTGAGACGGATTACGGTACATCCTTGGCAGATAACGACTCATGCATCGTTTCCCTTTCAACATCATGAACCGACTGGCGAGCTCTCGTTCAACAGCGGCTCCCGTGTTGGTGTTGTTGCCTTGGCTGTTGGCTTCCGTACTCTTGATGCCTCTCGCTTCCTGCACGATGCCAGAACGTCCTGTTGAGGAAACGCACGTGGAAGAAGTGCGCGTTGTGGAGGACGAAGACGGATACCGGGTTACCGTTGACGACCAGGATTTCTTCGTTATGGGAATGAACTGGGACTATTTCCCCATCGGAACGAACTACGCCTACAGCCTCTGGAACGAGCCTGACGATATCATTGAAGAGGCCCTGGACAGGGAGATGACGCTTCTACAGGAAATGGGCGTCAA
>JAAZVD010000047.1 GCA_018623785.1 Bacteroidota bacterium
AACGTACCTCGAGGGTTGACGGGGCCACGGCGCGAGACGTAGACATGGTTGTCGTATAGTACACCAACGCCGGTGAACGAGACTTCTTCGTCTGTTTCAATCGGATCCTGCGCATTGAACTTGCGCGAGTCATCATCGAATGGGTGCCAGATGATGTCCCCCACTGCTGGCGAACCGGTCGTGATACCATCGATGCGCATGACGACAGGAAGATTCCAGACCCTTCCATTCAGCAGTGTATCCCGCCGCGCTGTCACATACGTGCGAAAACGTCGGTCCTGGACGACGGACGTTGCTCCCCCTTGAATAGGAATGAACGTAGCCGGGCGACCGGACAGATCGAACACGTGAAGGCCCCTGTCATCGACGACATACAGCAATTCATCAAACCCAGCATAGACATCCCTTGGCGCTTCGAAAGGTGCGCCATCCGCTCCGGTCTCGTAGAATGGAAACAGCGGAACGTATTCAACCTCGTTCAACAGCTCCGGGTCATTACGTCCGGCCTCAAATATTTCGTCCGTCACATCATCCTGTTTCGAACCCAGGATGGCATCGCAACCGGTCAGTACAACCAGCAGGAGGACCATCAGACCATATGTAATTTTGGTGGTCATAGCGCGAGGGAAAGTCCAAAGCGATGGACGTTGCCGAGGCGGGCCATACGGTTGAAGCCGTAATCCACGCCGAGCGAGCGACCAGCCACAGGCAGGGAAAACCCGATACCCAGACTTGGTGCATCCATCTCCTCGACACCGAATCGGTACCCCGCACGCAGAAAAAACATGCGCTGGTAACCGTATTCGGCACCAAGTGTCCAGTATTCGGCGTTATCGTTCGGATTATTGAGCTGCGCCAGAGCGGTCAACCGGGTCGAGCCTCGGAAATCGCTTCGCGTGTCCCCGCCCAGGATGTCATAAGCGAACCCGAGGTGGAAGGTCGTCGGTGGCGTCATCGCCTCGAAGTCCGACTCGATCCGGACGGGTTCGTTGGCAATGACAGGGCGGGACAATGCTCCTTCGGGACGGCCATCGAATCCGAAATTTCGTACGGCCACTGCCATGCGCGCTCCTGTCGAGCCTACCAGGTAGTGGATTCCCATGTCGAAGACAACGGTGGATGCTGTCAGACCAGCCACGGATTCCTGGATATACTTGGTCGTCACACCGTACGAAAAGAGGTCCGTCAGTTGCTGCGACACCGTCAATCCGGCAGCCACGTCGATCAACCGGAAGGTCTCCCCCGTGCCCTCTGGCTCAAACTCTGTAGTCACCTTCATCTCACCGGAATTCATGGTATGAAGGCTGGCCCCCAACGTTATGCCCTGCGGCATCCGATAGGTTACCCCTACGAAATCCAAGCTTACATCCACGAAATAGGCGGTGTGATGAAAAGCCGCCTGAATGCCGGGTAAACGCGCGGCCAGTGCTGGATTCCATACCAGCGCACTCACGTCGTCGGCATCAGCCACCACACTCTCACCCAAGGCGGCGCCACGGGCGTCCACCGGCACTTTCAGAAACTGAAAACCGGAGGTGCCCGCTCGCTCCCCACCCAGGGTGGGCAGGAGTTGAGCCCGGGACACAGGTACAGCCAGGACCAGCAGGAGCGCTATGACAAGGATGCGTTTCATCAGAAGCGGAACGAGAGACCGAACATGATGTGACGCTGCGGCAGGAAACGCGCCGGGTTGAAGGGTGGTAATCCCGATGTATTGGGGTCCTCGTACCGTAAATCTCGAGTGCCGGTAGGCACGTCGTAATCCGGATTACCGCGCAGCGCAATAAAATCCGTCGAGGATGGATCCACATCCGGATAGGCTTTGCCAGTTACCGGATTGATGATGATGCTGTTCTGTTGGTTGAAGAGATTCGTAATCTCCAGCGACAACCGCACATCCGTACCCTGCACCGTCAGCGTCTTGCGCATGCTCAGATCGAACCACCACCACATCGAGCCAATTTCCGAATACCGATCAGCCGGATCGGGGACGGTTGCGTAAATGGGACGCCAATCCTGTTCGCCCGAGAACGGGTTGACCTCATTACCCTGAAACTCTACCGGTGTGTAGCGCTGCCCGCTGCGAAGTGTGCTCGAAAGCAGTGCGGAAATACGGTTCAGCCCCTTGACGCCCCAAAGCGGCCGATCCCGGTCGTGCTGGAAGGTGAGCGTCGTCTTGAGATCGAACGGGCGATCCCATGCCAGCGGGGTCTCGAAGGTATTATCGATGTCTCCGTTGGCCAGGAAATCGGACAAGGCATCATTGTTCGTGCTCGAGAGGCCCGTGGCACGGGAGAAGGACGCTGCCACTTGCCCGCTGTAGCGGTCTCCGACGCGTTTGAGATAGCTTGCTTCAATCCCCCGAACTCGAGCAAAGTCTCCATTGATGCGGAAGGCACGCAGCACCTCGCGGCCAGTCGGATCCGGTACGATGACGCTCTCCACAGTGATGAAATCAAACTTATCCCGCCAGAATGCCGTGATATTCAGGACATCGTTGGACGTGAACTGGGTGCGCAAACCGAGTTCGTAAGAGATATCCACTTCCGGATCCAGGTTCGGGTTTCCCAAGTCGGAGAAGAAGGAGCGATCCTGAAAAAACGGATCCAATCCGGTGTACACGAACGTCGGGTGCGGCAGCTTGGTCGAATGGCCGTAGTTGAAGAACAGCACGCGGTTTTCCGTGATCGGGAACGAGACGCGTAGCTTCGGCAGCAGCCGGAATTTGGTACGCAGGCCGAGAAGAGACACGGATTCGTCTTTGTAATCCTGGCGGATCGTATCCAGGATCGGCGCCTGCGGATTATCGATGAGATCATCCACGTACCTGCCCGGCGCCCAATATTCCAGACGCATCCCGGCGTTGGCAATCAATCCCCGATAGCGGATCTGGTGGGTGCCGAACACCGCACCACGTCGGGGCTTGACGCGCCAGATGTCGGAGGAATCCCCGAGGCGGCCCGTGCTGGCACCATCGCTCTCTCCAATCGGTGCACCCACCCAAGGGCGAATAACATCAATCCACTGATAGTCGTTGAACTTGGTCTCGAAGCCGACACTGAGACGGTTGTTCAGATCTTTTGAGAACCGCGTATAGGTGGCCCGGAGCGTGTATTCCTCGGCAAAATGGTCATGGAAGCGGGTAGCTATCCCACCATTGTTGATCAGACCCGGTCCCGGAAGAACGAATTGCGCATTCGGGTCGAGCGGATTCCCCTCGTCATCCACGAACAAATTGGCCGGGTAGGTTACAATCGAGAACGGATCGAGCTCGGTATCGACGTTGTCGGGACGCCAATTGCGACCGTTGGCGTCGGAACGCAAACGAGTGAACAAGCGGCTGAACTGCACGTCGTAGAACGACTGCTCGCCGAGTACATGCGACCATTTCAGGTATGCGATGATGTTGTCGTGCGCAAACGTACTGGCATTGTCTGGCTGCTGTACGAAGGCATACTGGAAGCCGGGAGATATAACCGCTTCGTTGCCGGTAACCTGCAACATGCGGGTGTTCTGATTGACGGTCAGCGAGCGCTGATAGGATCCCTGCAGCTTCTTACCGGGAGCCACCTCCCAGGTCAGCTTGGAAATGCCGTTCCAGCGGTTGCCTGTGCGGGGCATGAAGGTAGTGCCATCCACAAGTGAGGTGCGGACCTGATCCGGCGTAGCCGTTTTGCGGGTAAATCCGTCGGAGAGCTGCACCTGACCCGACAGGAAGAAGCGCAGCTTGCCGGGGATGATGGGACCGCTCAGGTTCGCTTCCCAAACATCCTCCATGAAGTTGGCATCCGAATCCGTGTTGAAGCCGAGGTTGTCCCGCTTGTGAGAAAAGAAGCCCTGCAGTTCATCCGTCCCGTCCTGCGTTTGTACGGCCACGATGCCGGACGTGACGTCGCCGAACTCAGCGCCGATGCCACCCGTTGTGACCTCGATGGATGAAAAGGCATTGGAACCCACATCCAAGCCGAATCCGGTTCCCGCCAGCGGGTCCTTGGCAGAAACGCCATCCACGTAGAATCCGGTCTCCGAGGCGCGGCCACCCCGGATGTACAAGCCAGTCGGGTCGCGTACGACACCCACCTGCGTGGCAACGGCCTGCTGCACATCCCGCAGCGGCGCCAGCTCCAGTTGCTCGCGGGAGATAGTCGAGGAGGAGGACGAGCTTTCCACATCTACGAGCGGTTTCTCCCCGACCACGACAATCTCGTCCTCGGTCGAGAGCACGGCAATTCCGAGTTCCACGTCCAGCTCCGTGGTTTCCCCGTTCCGGATCTGGATCTCCGTAAACAGCTTGGTCTCGAAACCAATGAAGGAGATGCGCACCGAATACTCCCCGGCGCGCAGGTCTGGAATGTCGAAACGACCGTCCATATCGGTGGCGGCACCCCGCGATGTGCCTACCACAATGACGTTCACACCGGGCAGTGTTTCCCCGGTTTCGGCGTCCGTCACACGACCGACAAGGATACCCTGTGCGAACGACGGCAATGCCGTGGCCAGCATCAGGACCAGCAAGGCGATATGGAATCGACGCGTCATCACTGCGGGAATCCGAGGCTTTCCAATATCAGGTGGACGGCGTAACGGGCAGCGTCAGGATTATCGTCGGCTCCAACAACGAGCGGGGCTCCATTGGCTTCGTTGACCAGCGGAATGGAAAACAGTGCCACGCGGCGGTCATCACTCATGGATGCGATAGTAGAGGGGCCGGGCCAGGTGCCGCGACGGTTGCCCACCCGCGTCACGTACTGGAACTGGGCATCGTAGAGCGGAATAGTGGCTGAACTCGTGGCCACATACGGCAGTGTATTGATCACGAACCCATTCATCTTGAGCTCCGGCAATGGCTGGGAAACTCCGGGAAGCGTGTTTTGTGCGGATACCGGCGTACGCGACAGCAGACGCAGCGTTTGACGCAGCGAGTCCGGAAAGGTGGTTAGTGCGTTGAGCGGTAAAAGCAGTGTGGCCGCATTGGTCGCAATCTCCTCGGGATCTACCGGCAACTGGATGGGTGAGTGTACCATCATCTTGCCACCGTTCTCGAAAAAGGGCTCCATGATGGGGGCCACGAAGGGAAGATTATTACCAGTAATCTGGTCTGTCGTGGAAGAAGCTACCCAGTAGATGTAGTCATAGCCCAGCATGAACCGCTCAAGCGAGGGCTGCGCAGTGGGTGGCAACAGCCCCGATCGCGGAAAATTACCCGAGCTGCCCGTCGTATACGGCGTAGTAATATCCCATATGTCGATGGGGGTACCGGCCGGCAGATACGTCCTCAGCAGATCCTGGTGAAAAGAGGTTACCGTGGGGTGCGTAGCCCGACGGAAGTCATTGACATAGAGCACATTGCTGGTCTTTCCCTTGACGAACCACGAGTATTCGACCCGAACGGAGGTGGTGTCGGTCTGGTCAGCAGCACGTACATACAGCGTGTTGACCTCGTTGATGCGAACACCGGGCACCGTAACCCCGGTGGATTCGAATCCACGACCAGCATAAACCTGCGCGTCCACGATCTGACCCTGAGCACCCGGATTGGTCTGTGGAAGCACGAACGTGGCCAGGCTGATATCCGGGGGCAGGGCCACAAAATTGAGCGAATCATTGAAGCTGACGTCGATGCGCGCCAGATTGGTATCGCCATCGGGGTCCTCGGCAACCCAGCCGATCGACATCACATTGAATGTGGTATCGGGTGGAAGATCAAAAGGGCTGATTCGGATCGTGGGAGGCGAATTCTGGATGGGATAGACGGTACGGGCCGGTGAGGGATCGGCAAGATCCTCCTCGTCTATGGCACGCACTTCAAAGACTACATCTGATACGCGATCTCCCCTGCGTATAGGGAGAAGGAAGAGGGAATCAGTCGTTGTTGTGTAGGACCAGTCCTGCCCCTCCTCACCCAGGGTCTGATCGAAAAAGCGCACTTCGTAGCCCTTGACGAAGCCGTCTGGATCGTCACCACTCCACGTGATACGCACGGTACTGACCAGCCGTTCATCCTCCCCGAGGTTGTCCAACAGAGACTCGTCCCGGACACTCAGCCGCGTATCGGGCGGCTGATTGGCATTGGGATTGCCACTGATGCCCGAATCGCAGGAAACGAGCAACAGGGCCATCAGGAACAGGCCGGCTATGGATGGAAAGGATTTCAAGGGCAGTATCAACGGTGCCGGGTAGGCGGGCGGGCGCGGGTACCCCGCGCCCGCCCGTCGCATATTCCGGCGTAGGCCTTACTTCATCAGCAGCATTGTGCGGGTTTTCGTATCAACACCGTTGGAGAGCTGATACATGTAAACGCCGCTGGTCAACTGCGAGGCATCGAACGTCACGGAGTGCGTCCCCGCCGCCATCTGACCGTTGACGAGCGTAGCCACTTCACGGCCCAGCATGTCGTAGACCACGAGGGTCACGTTGGCCGTGTTGGCCACGTCGAAGCGAATGCTCGTCGTTGGATTGAATGGGTTGGGGTAGTTCTGATGCAAGGCAAAAGAGCCCGGCAAAGAACCATCTTCCACATCCGTATTGGTCGCAGCAACGATATCATCGAACGACTGCGGCTGCAGCTTATAGTTACCGAATGAATACCACAGCACCCCTTGGACGAACTCAAGCGTCTGGCCGGCGCTGTACACCGTGCCCGGGTCATTACCGCTGTAGCTGAGCAGGCTTGAAGCGTCATCAACACGGAGGTTGTTGGCATCGGTGCCATCGCTGGAGATATTGAACTCTCCGTAGGGACCGCTCGGATCGTCGGCGTTGGTGGCCGTTACGGTTACGTCCTCAAAACGGAGATACATGCCTTCATGCGCTTCCGCAATAGCCGCATCCTGCAGCACATCCGTGGTAACGATGATGGGGTCGAGTGGCGCACCACCGGTGGACACCACCGTGAAGGCCATGTTGTCCTCGTTCAGCTTCGTCAGTCCGAAGCCTTCTTCGATCTCGGCCATGGTCACGTTGATGACATCACCCGGACGCAGATCCGTCAATCCGGCCGGCTCGCTGCTACGACCGCTGATGCTCTCGATGGAAATGCCCGACCACGGACCAGAACCATCCTGCAATGCGAGAATACCGGCTTCGGCACTCATGGTGACCGTGGCCGTGATGTTCATCTCCAGCGTCTGACCCGCGAACGGCGAATCTCCCGGCTGGCCCGTGGCGGTCTCCTGGATGTGCGAGATCTGCGTAATGCCGCCATCGAGGACACGGAAGCCCTGATCGGCAGATTCCGTCGTGGCCCCCGTGTCATCGGTAGCCGCGATGTGATACGTCACAAAATCCCCATCGGTCAGACCCGCAGAAATCTCAAACGAGTAGACATTATCGGCACCAGCCGTGCCATCAACTGTGGTATCCGTGGCGTTCGACGAGGTCGTGAATACCAGGGAGGCACCGCTCAGCGTACGGGCAGGATCGGCTTCGACCACGGCCGTGATCGTAACCGGGGACTGCGAGGATGGAATACCACCGGTGAGCGTGATATCATTGACCGTTGGCGGCGATGAAGTGACTTGGACGTCGGCATCATTCCATGGGTTGACCGCCAGGGCAGCGCCGTTGGGAACGCCCAGGTTGAAGGGGTCTGAAGACGGTCCACCGTTGAACGTCGCAAAACCCTGAACATTCACGGTTGCGCCAGGCGTCGGCGGCGTGTAGTCATCCGTGCGGGCATTGTAATCCGACGGGTAGTCGGTCCGATCACCACGGTAGCGCAGGGACGTATCGTACATGGAGACGGAGGTTGTGCCGCCATCGGAGGACCAGTTCCAGTCCGTCCGGCTTCCAAGGGTACGCGTCACGGCCGAGGCGCCCTCAAAACGGACGTAGTTGCCGCGATACTTGCCCAGGTTGTCCCAGTTGAGTCGGATGGCACCGTCGGCGCCGGCATCGGCGTTCAGGTCGGCGGTCGAGACAACAATCGGATCAAAAATGGCGTCCGTGGCGGGGTCCCGCGAGTCCACCACGACCGGGGCCTCGGTCGGCGACATCTGCATTGTGGAGTTATAAGGCGCGACCGTACCGGTTATTTCAACGACATCGCCTACGACCAGACCGGCAAAACCGAGGTTGCCGCCATCGACGATCTGCAAGCCCATGTACTCCGGGCCTTCGGTGTCGGCAGCAACGTCGCGAACGAAGACGTGGATACGGCTCGGACGCCCTTCAGAATTCAGTCCCGAAAGTCCCGAATTGAGGGGATCGGACATGACGACCGCCGTGACCTTGACCACGGAGCCACACAGGCTGTTGTAGATCAGGGATCCGCAGTCCTCGTAGTCAGCGGAAGAAACGGAATCTCCCAGGTTATTGAGTTGGTCAATCTGAGCTTGCGGAATCTCGTTGATCTGCTTGATCGTCACGACGTCCTGAGCGGATGCCGAACCGACAAACACGAAAACGAGCGCAAACAAAGCAGTAACATTGCGTAGCATGTGGTCCTCGTTGGGTTGTGATGAATTGGAGTTACTTGATGATGACGAATTTGCCCCGCTGGATCCGACCGGAGTCCAAGTCCCGGACAGTGAACAGGTACAGTCCACCGGCCAGACTCAAACCATTTTCCGACAACAGATCCCAGGAGTGTTCACCCCCTGATTGGACGCGGTTATCGGCACTGAAGTCGTCATACCAGCGGGTATCTCCGCGGTAGGTCCCTGACTGGTGATCGAGTTCTTTGACGATTTCGCCAGCCAGCGTATAAATCCGGATCTCAGCGCGACCCGGGAGATTGTAAAAATTCAGTTTGCGCGTCCGGGAGGTTCCTCCATCCCATGCGGCATTGACGCGGTACGGATTGGGGTATACACCCACTTCCAGCGCGCCCTCCTCGACGGGAGGTGTTCCGGGGAAAACGCGAACGGCATTAGCCACTCTGGATGACTCGAACGATTCTAGACCAGCATCCGGATCGCCCTCGTCAATGGCCGTAACGGTGAAAAGGT
>JAAZVD010000308.1 GCA_018623785.1 Bacteroidota bacterium
ACGGGTCGGGCTTTTCTATCTGCTCATTTCCTTTTTTATCGGTATTGCCTACGTGGATGAGGTAGCCGGCATTGGCATGCAGCAGTTGTTGTCGGGGTTCATGTTTGCCGATATGCTCTCGGGCAAGGCTACGAGTCTGGTGCTCCTGTTGGCCTACACCTACTTCATGATTGTAGCCTCGACGTTCAGCCTAGCCAAATCGCTGGATGATCCGGACGCAGAACATGGTGCAAAACTGCCCGACACCCGTTCTTTCCAGGTTCCGGATGAATGGGGGCTTCTCGGGCACCTTGTGCGGTCCGAACTCCTGCTCATGTGGCGCAACCGGCGCCCTCGCCACAACCTCTACCTGTCCATCTTTTTCTCGACCGTTTACCTGGTGCTGATGCTGGGTTCCGGCGATTTTTTCGGTGGCACGGCGTTTCCGGCCCTTCTGGGACTCTTGGCCTCTGGTGGATTCGTTCTCAACTACGGTCAGCTCATGTTCGGCTGGGATGCTGCCCACTATCAGGCCCTTGTCAGCCGGAATGTGCCGTTCCGTACCATGGTTCGCGCCAAACTCATCGTCCTGCGTACATCGTGCCTGCTGCTCTTCCTGCTCTCCTTGCCGTTCTTCATCGGGCTGCGCCCGGATCTTGTTGCCCTGCACGTGGCCTTTCTGTTTTACAACGTCGGCATGACCAGTATTCTCGTCATGGAACTGGCCACTCGCAACCGAGAGCGGGTAGACGTAGGGCGCAACGGTGGCTTCTTCAATTTTGAGGGGTTTTCGGTGCGTCATTGGCTCTGGTTCATACCCACGGCGCTCCCTCCCGTACTATTTCTGCAGGCCCTGCATGATACACCAGACACTGGTTTGACCCTGCTGGCCACCGTCGGGCTTGTCAGTCTCATCTTTACCGAACCTTGGACCCGTTATTTTGCGCGCGGCCTCCGAATCCGGAAATACACCATGCTGGAGGGGTTTACTGGACATGCAGGTTGAACTGGAGACCATCGTCAAGACCTACGGCACGAAAAAGGCCCTCGATATTCCCTCATGGATGCTGAAAAACGGCGAAGTCGTGGGATTGGTTGGCAGCAACGGTGCGGGGAAAACGACCTTTTTGCGCATCCTGCTCGATCTGCTTCGAGCCGACCGGGGAACAGTCCGGTTCAATGGAAAGGACGTACGGCACCACGGTCGATGGCGGGCCCGGACCGGTGCCTTTCTGGATCGATCCTTCCTGATCGAGTACCTGACTATCCCGGAGTATCTGGAGTTCGTGGGAGCCACGTTCGGATTCAGCCGAAAGCAGACCGCCGAACGATTGGAGCCGTTCACCTCTTTCCTTCCCATGACCCAGCTGGATCGGCGTCGTCTTTTGAGAGATTTATCGACCGGCAACGCCAAAAAGGTGGGCATAGTAGCCGCCCTTTTTGCTCAGCCGGCCCTGGTCGTCCTCGATGAACCGTTCGCCAATCTGGATCCACCATCGCAGATTCGACTCAAGCACATTCTTGCCGATATGGCTGCAGATCCCGACCGAAGCATGATCATTTCAAGTCATGACCTCGGGCACATCACGGAGGTCTGCGGCCGGATAACCTTGCTTCATTCGGGAGCCATCAAACAGGACTTGGCAACGAGCCAGGATACCCTCTCGGCATTGAACGCCTGGTTCACGAGCGAAGGGATCGCGTCGGCTACCTGACAGACGAGACGGGACAGGCGTGGCAGTAGGCGGATGATTTCGTCTCCGAATGCGTGTTCGATGACTCCGTGGTGGATCTCGGACATACGGTGGCTGGCAGTAGAATCGAGACCCCCGTGCGCATGGCGCCATCCCCTGTATGATGCGTATCTGCGGCAGGTGCCTCCGTCCGAAGCTGCTCTCCGACTAGATCCGCCAGACATTCCATGAACAGGGGATGACAGTTCAGCCCCGAAACGACATGGTAGTGCGGAATACCCGCCTCCTCAGCCAGTGACCGCATGTGTACATCGAGTAGGAAAGCCGTGTCGAACTGCTCCGTAACATGATCGACGGGGACCACCAGTACCGCACGCGTACCTTCCTTGGCCATCCCTCTGACTCGATCCTGTAAATCCTGACTGACGGTGTCTCCCCACCGGCCGGTGCGGACGAAAGAAAGGGAAAATGCCCGGTCCTGACCGCGCAAGTGCATGACGGCATCCACCGTGTTGTGGACGAGACAACTGTAGGGGTCCCGGTTGTTGGGATCGTGTCCTGCAGGAATGCCGTGGGCGGCAAACAACAACTCCACCCCTGGCCGGATGTGTTTTGGAAAGCGCTGTAAGGCCTGCTCTATCCGCTCATTAAGGGAGCGCAGGTACTTCTCTTGTGTGGCAAAGGCACCGACGGCCACCGTTGGACGGGCGGATATCTTGCCCGTGGTAACCAACGCTTCCCAGGTGGCAAGGGCCCGACCGGAGGTTTCCGTGGCGTACTGCGGAAACATGGGAAGCAGGACAACCCGGGTGATCCCGTCCGAGGCCATGGCCTCGGCGGCCCGCACCATCTCCGGAGATCCGAACGGCGAGGCCACATAGGTAAAAAACTGCACGCCCCGGGGCATATCACTCCGTGAGTTCAGCCGCCGATCCAATTCCTTGGCCTGTTCCCTATTCAACCGGTTGATGGAGGAGCCGCCACCGATTGACGAATACTCGGCAATGACCTG
>JAAZVD010000309.1 GCA_018623785.1 Bacteroidota bacterium
GACCCGATCGATCCCAACTGCCATCATAAATAGTCGACCCTTCAAACCCGATCCACGGCGTCAGTGTCCACGTTGCCGCTGCTGTGTCTACAACAAAGGCTGCCTGATGGGTACCTGCCTTTGCAATGACAACCAGCGAATCCGATTCTGGACGGGGTGCCATGGACACGATTTCCAGCGTTGGGTGCTCTAGCCTGGTTTCCTGTTTGCCATGCGTGATATCGACAATCCGGTTGTACTGACCAAAGGATCTGAGGGCCAATAGCTGACCATTGGCTGTCAGGACTGGATTGTAGGTATGTTCTGATCCCTCGAGACGTTGCTCCTCGCCGGATTCCAGATCAACACAGTAGGACCAAGAGGTCCTTGAATCGGGGGCCAAAGGATGTTCCGTGTACCGCGAATACAAAACCTGATCCGTACCGGGCTCGAGGAAAAAAACGGCATCATCGGTGATTTCATTACTCGTGGCACGGGTCATGCTGCCATCCGATTGCACCTGTTGAAATCCACGCGGTACGTTATATCCAGACGTGTAGGCGACCACGGACCCGTCATGCATCCAGAATGGACGACGGTATGACTGGCCTCTCCGACTGGCAAGCGTCGTAGACGAAGACAGCGCTCCGATGACCGATCGCGTCGAGTCCTCCCTTGCCTTGAACCAGCGACGGAATTCGCCTTCCAAACGACTGGGCGAACGATCGAGGGCTAACCGTAAGTTGGCACCATAGCCGGAGATAGGAAAAAGCTGCTGCCACCGCAAAGACGCGTGTATAGCTTCCGAGCCGTACATATCCATGAGGAAGTCCACAAACAGCGACCCGCCTAGATAGAAGCGGTTGAACGGCCGCGTATACGAGGGAGCCTCCAGCGCTTGCGATAGACTCCACCCACCCTGCTCCATCATCCCAGCGCGGGCCTGCATCAGGAAAAAGGGATGATTAAGCCTTCCGGCTCCGGGAGTGATTTCGCTTTCCCTGTAGACGGCCAACCCCTCCACAACGCCGGAAGGCTGAAACAGGCCCAGCGCCCGTGCGAAATCGGGCGCAAACCGGCCCATCAATCCGGTTACGCTTCTGGAAACCCGGAACTCCGCCTGAGCTGCATGCACCAGCTCATGGGCAGTAACCACCTCCATCCATGAATGATGGCGCCGGGATAAGCCCCTGCCCCGCAACGCTATAGCATTGATCTCCGTCTTGTAGGGAAAGGGCGTAACGAAACCATTCCCAGAATCGGACTGATCGCTCAGGATAGCCGTCAACGAATAGGGACGATCAACGCCTAGAAAAGCATCGGTTTCGGCTCGGGTTGCCCGCAGCACGGACAGTAGCTCCCTGGCCTGCAATTCATGCTGCTCGGGATAGATGACCTCGAAGGAACCATCTGAAACCCGCAGCCAGTTTTCCCCGGGTGGCCGATATACTACATCGTAGAGGGACACAACCTGTGCACGGATGCCGGACGCATCGAAAAACACCAGCAGGAAGACGATCAGCACCTTCCAGAATGGAAGTCGGACAGCAGCGCTATGCCGGACATCAGAAATACAGGCGATGGGGCTCATGCCCTCCAAGATACGTAGCCCTTATTCCCCTTGTCCGAGGGAATACCCTCGCTCGCCATCAAACGTGTAGAGATGCTCCGTCTTAATGACATCACACGCGGCTTCGTGCAATGAGGTCAGCAGACGCAGAATATCACCGAAATCAAGACCGCTTCCGTCCGGCGAGATGAATCGGCAGCGCCAGTGGTCCGTCCAGAATGTTTCGGGAATCCCACCAGGGTACACCTTTACTCCACGATTGGTGATCATCTTCAGCTTCCACCCGGCCGGACAGGCGTCTTCCAGGATCTTTCCAAGCCTATCGGGATGGCGGTCACCGTCGGCCCAATCCAGGAAGACATCAATGCCTTCAAGCTCCTTTACCGGAGGGGTATGCTGCACAGGAGGAACGTTGATTTCAGACGCCTGATACCGAGATCTGGCCAGTTTGTGGGGCGTCCTGCCGAGCCGCTCAATAATAGCATCTGTGAACGCCTTGGTACCCAACTCGCGTTCGCTCAGACCCGGCCGGAAAATGTCGGCTGTGTGGATACCATCTTCCAGCGTGACGAGCCATGCATTATTGATCTTCTCAGCGTGTTCGGCAAAACCAAGGTGGACCAGCATTTGAATGGCACCGTTGAGCAACCCGGACGGATTGGCGACGTCTTTGCCCGCGATATCCGGCGCTGACCCATGGACCGCTTCGAACATGGAAACAGTGGACCCGATGTTGGCAGAACCGGCAAGGCCTACGGATCCAGCTACCTGGGCGGCAATATCCGAGATGATATCGCCGTAGAGATTCAGTGTAACGATGACATCAAACGTCTCCGGCATAGCTGCCACGCGTGCCGATCCGATATCAATGATCTGGTGATTGCTCTCAATCGTTGGATACTCCTTCGCGATCTCGTCGAACACCTTGTGGAACAGGCCGTCCGTGTGCTTCATGATGTTGTCTTTCGACATACACGTAACGGTTTTCCGGCCATGAGCCACAGCGTATTCAAAAGCGTATCGGATGATGCGCTCGCTCCCAGGACGGGTTATGAGTTTCAGAACCTGGGTTACTTCGGCAGTCTGCTGATGCTCAATCCCGGCATATAGATCTTCCTCGTTTTCA
>JAAZVD010000310.1 GCA_018623785.1 Bacteroidota bacterium
ACCCCGGTTCAACTGGTCCAGGCCGGACCCGAGAATGCACCACGTCTGCTGTTCCTGCATGGCTGGGGAGCATCGATCCAGCACATGAAGCCGCTGATGGATGTGATGTCTGACCGTTTCCATGTGGCCGCCGTGGATTTTCCCGGGCATGGACAGTCCACCGTGCCGCTAAGATCGTATGGTATGGAAGGACACCTTGATGTTATCGAAGGCGTGGTGGAGCACCTTGGGTGGACTAGGTATGGCATCGTTGGCCATTCCAATGGTGGCCGGGCGGCCTTGGCCTGGAGCGCAACCCGAGCAGCGGCTGGCACGGTGTCTTTCATGGTCCTGATCGGGCCATCCGGCATCCGACGCGAGCGTACGCCGTCCTGGTATGTCCGGACCTGGGCGGCCCGCTTCCTGAAGGCCCCTTTCGCCCTGCTTCCTCGCCCGCTCCGGGACCTCGGACTTGATTGGTTGCGCCACTCACTGGTGTGGCGCCTGCTGGGATCGTCGGACTACCGTGCTCTTGAGGGCGTCATGCGGGGGACCTTCGTCCGTACGGTCAACGCTTACGTGACCGATTTACTGCCTGATATCACCGTTCCCGTACTGATACTCCGCGGCGCCAACGACGAGGCCATCACAGATACTCAGGTTCGGCGCCTTGTGGGGGGGCTTCCGGATGCGGGACTCTTCACGATCGAAGATGCCGGGCACTATGCGCAGCTGGATCGAACGGATATCGTGGCCGCTGCCATCGAGGAAATGGCTGCCCAGTGATCAGTATCTGGTACATAGCACTGTCGGTAGCCACCGGATTTGCAGCCTGGCGTGCGGGCCGTCGGCTGCGCTTTTTCCTGCATCGACTTCAGTTATCGGGCTACAAGACCCGTGCCTACCGGCAGACCCTGAGAGGTCCTGTCATGGACCTGCGCGTGCGTGGTTCCCACCTGCTGGGTCTGAGCTGGCTGGTCCTTTTCGCCTTCCTGGGCAATGTAATACCAGGAGCTGAGTGGTGGCTTCTCATGCTGTGGACCGTGTCGTTTGCCTCCTCTCGTCGCTATCGTCGGGACCGCACCAAAAAGCCCCTGGCCTGGACGGCCCGCATGCGCCGGCTGGGAATGGTTGCAACCTTTCTCGGACTGATTCCACTGACCGCCGGGGCCTGGTGGGGAGTGCTCGACGGCGGCCTTGACGGACTCGTAGCCTGGTTTGCCGGTTGGTGGCTGGTGGACCTCCTGGCCCCTTCTTTGGCTGGGTGGGCTGCCCTGCTCGTGCAACCGGTGGAACACAGGATACACGAGGGATTCAAGGCACAGGCCCGTGCGCGTCTGGCCGAGCGGCCGGATGTGACCATCGTGGCCATTACCGGATCGTACGGAAAGACGTCCGTCAAGTTTGCCGTCCGAGAGGTCCTGTCGCAACGCTTCCCTGTATTGGCCACCCCGGGTTCGTTCAATACCCCGATTGGCATCAGCAAAGTCATCAACAACGATCTCAGCGATGATCATCGGATGTTGGTGCTCGAAATGGGTATCCGTCACGTAGGCGACATCGCCGAACTGACGAGTATTGCGCAACCGAATATTGCTGTCATAACGTCCGTGGGCGTGGCCCACCTGGAAACGATAGGCAGCATTGAATCTATTGCCCGGGAAAAGCTGTCCTTGCTGGACGCGCTTCCGCCGGGTGGTCTGGCTGTGGTGAATGGCGATGATGAACGGGTCCTTTCGGGCGCACAACAGAAAAGGGCCGATCGTAACCGGGATTTCGATCTCTTCGTAGTCAGCACGCATGTCGGACGCGGGGATTGCTGGGCGGAAAATATCGTGTATGGTCCTGAGGGTGCGCGATGTGATGTGGTCCTCTCCACGGGCGAACGAGCCTCCCTGCGTACGTCCTTATTGGGACGCCACAACGTAGTGAATATCCTTCTGGCGGTGGGGGTTGGCCTGTCTGCCGGCCTGCGTCTCAGACAAGCTATTCGCGGCGCCGACCGGATCAAAGCGGTCCCGCACCGACTGGCGCTGCGCCAGGAAAACGGTCTGATCATCATTGATGATGCTTTCAATTCCAATCCGGTCGGCGCCGCCAACGCTGTAGAGGTCCTGGCTGGTATGACAGGGCGGCGCATCATCGTCACACCGGGGATGATTGAGTTGGGCGAGCGGGAAATTGAACTCAATACGGCGTTTGGCAGGCAGATTGCCAATGGTTCGGATGAGGCTGTCCTCGTGGGAGCAGAGCGGACCCGACCCATCCGGAACGGCTTGCTGGCAGCTGGATTTCCGAAAGAGCATATACATACCGTGCGCACCCTCTTCGAGGCCCGTGAATGGCTTTCCCGCTACGCCGGCCCGGGAGACACTGTGCTCTACGAAAACGATCTGCCAGACCAATTCACGGAGGCGCACTCGTGAAAGAGGTTGCAGCACAACAGGATCTGTTTAGCACCACGGAGGCCGGCGATCTTGCCTTTGAGTCCTCCTGTTGGGAAAAGGGCATCCTAAACGTGGCCGGAACGGACGAAGCAGGACGAGGATGTCTGGCAGGACCCGTCGTGGCCGCTGCCGTTATCCTTCATCCTGGATCGCGGATCGAGGGCGTTACCGATAGCAAGGCCCTCTCTGCCGCTGCCCGTAGCTCGTTTGCAGACCGTATTCGAAGCGAGGCC
>JAAZVD010000311.1 GCA_018623785.1 Bacteroidota bacterium
CGACAATATCGCTGGCATAATGGCGTGGACTTCCTGGGCCAGAGTATTCAGCCGGCTCTTTTTGGTCTCGGATCACTCTCCTCTTATGAGTCCATCGAGATAGCGTGGCCTGGTGGTGCGAGGGAGCGCTGGGAAGGCGGTCCGGCGAATCAGACCGTTTCTTTGACCCAGGGCTCGGGAACGACGGTCTCCACGTCGGTTGACCGGCTTCGAGCAGACATTGCCGAGCTGACGGCGTTCCCCAATCCTGCGGTAGGGGTTGTTAGGTTTACACTAAGACCCTCATCCGGTGCATCCATTCCCGGAGCACCGAGGCCTTCATCCGGTGCAGACGCTTCTGGAGCACCAAACAATGCGGGATCTCCGTTGACGTGGACCGTCTACGATATGATGGGGCGACAAGTGGCCACCGTGTCCAATGCACGAGTAGGTACGGACGTACAGTTCGATACGAACACCTGGGCTGCGGGAGTTTACCTCATCCAGGTCAGATCCTCTACTGGATCCGTCCAACGTAGTCTTCCATTTATCGTTACCTCGCAGTGACACCAATTCCTACAGCGCGCCCAGGATCTGATTGGCCAACGGCTGCGAGGGATTGATCGAAAGTGCTTGCCGCGCACTCTGCTCCGCTGCCGCAAATCGATCAAGTCTGAAGTAGGCCAAGGCCAGTTTGGCGTGTATGTCGGCTGACGTGGGTAATACGTCGGCTGCGCGCGCGAGATAGGTCATTGCCTCTTCCTCTGCCTCAAGATTGAGATAGAGTGACCCCAAATTCTCGAGCGCCTCCGGATGTCGAGGTGACCGCTCCACGGCAGTCTCCAGAATATTACGCGCTTTGGCAATGTCATTGCGCTGCAAGTGGACCAGCCCAAGGTTACTGAGTGTGCCGCCATCGAGTGGGTCCAACTGCAGAGAGGTGTTCAATAAAGATTCAGCTTCACAAAGGTTGCCTTCCTGAAGAGCCACCGTACCCAGGTTATAATAGGCCAAGGCATTCCATGATTCATCCTTGGCAACACGGCGGTATTCGGTACGAGCAGCCTCAATCCTCCCTGTTGATTGCAAGAATCGGCCCAGGTTGAGTCGAACGTCTGACAAGGCAGGTTGTATGCGCAAAGCCTCCCGATACAGGCGCTCAATACGAACCGGGTCTCCATTTCCTGACTTTTCATAAGCCTGTGCCAGCGTATTCAAACGCTCAGCCTTCCCTGGCTCGAGTCGAGCCGCCTCCTCCAACGATGGGATAGCCTCCGAAGCCCGCCCCAAGCTGAGCAAGGCATAGCCATGCAGATACACGGCTTCGCTCATGGTCAGTCCGTCCTCAAAAGCGTCTTCGAGAATCGTAATTCCACGCTCCATGACGTCTGGCATGCCCCCTTGAAAGCAGCGCGTGATATACGCCATACCCTCGTACAGGCGGGCATCTCCATCGGCTGTCCGGTCGGACTCGAAATGCGCGGTCAATACATCCGTGCTGGTCTGTTCAGGCTCGATAGCCTCCTGCCCAACCACGCGTATAAAGTGGTCCGTAAAGGCAGAGTGCGGCGCCTCAACGAGATCTGTCTTGGGCATGTGGCAATCAATACAATTAGCCTCAGGCGTATGCGTTTTGAGCGCCTCACCGGCATCAATGGCCGCCAGTTGATCACCTGAATGGCAGGTCATACAGGTAACATTGAAATAAGCGTCGCCCTTCGTCCTGAAATCCGCATGAGGATCGTGACACGTGGTGCACTCCAGCGGCTTCGGTGAGGCCAGCGTCTCGGTGTAGCAGGCACTCTTCATCATCCGCTCGGCATGGGAAATGACCGAAATACCCTCTTCCTGAACGTTCTCCAAGCCTGTATAGAGCGCTACATAATCCTCCAAAGGACGAGAGGGCCTGTACGAATAAGCATCTTCCCCGTCCCGCAGCAAGGAGACACTTCCATTAAGGTGGCACTGCTGGCATACATCCATTCTCAGTTCCAAAGACAGGTGTGCCGGATTCACAATGGTAATATCCGGCTGCCCATCAGGTGGATCGGACACCAAGCGTGCTTCTATGTGCTCTGACCCCGGTCCGTGACAACGCTCACAACCAATCCCGGATGGCATGTCATCATACATACCCTGTGTCTGCTCAAAGGGCGCTGGGTAGCTGTTGTGACAAACCACACATCGATCTGCAATTTTCCGGTCAAAGCGTTTGTTGGCTACTCGGTAGCCCGGGCTGAAATCCCACCGTCCTTGCTGCGTATACCACGTCACGGGCAGTTCATAAAACCAACCATCCTGCTCGACCATATACGTTCGCGCCGTAGTACCAGACCCAACTACCCACTCCATGTGACGTGCGAGCTCGTGCACCCTGTCACCGGAATCATCGAGTAGATATTCCACCTGATAGTAGCCTGAATCGGTAGCGACCGTTTCATAATGGAGACCCGTCGTTGAGTCGACAACGATTTCGGAGCCGAAGTCTTCCACGGCAACATCCCGAGTCAGCAAAAACCAAGAATTAGCCATCCCGTGCTCCTGAAATCCTCGGTACTGATCCTCGTGGCAGTCAAAACATGCCGCATCACCAACGAACTCTGCTTCTGGGCCGAGATTGGTAAAGGCGACCGTTGGCTCCGACGAAGAGGCGTTTGGCTCGGATGAACAACC
>JAAZVD010000312.1 GCA_018623785.1 Bacteroidota bacterium
TGCCAACTCCCCATGATTACGGAAGTTGGTTTCAATAAGGTTGCCGTCCAGGATACCCCGGGCGATCATGGCTTCACTACCCCGATACTGGGATGGTATCTCTGTCTGAGCGTTGGCTTCAGTGATGCTGAGACAAACCAGCATACCTGCTATGACGATCGACAAGACAGCTGAACGGAAGGGGCCCGTCAGTGTGAGCGGCGTGCGTGTTGCAAAGTTTGACATACTCAGAAGGAATATTGAAGTCCAAGACTGACTTGACGAGGACCAGAGATCCAGTCCGGGCGCGCAAAATACTCGTCCAACGAATTCAGGCCACCGACGGCGCCTCCCGTTGAACGAAACTGCTCCAGCTCGAGCGATTCATCCCAGCTTCCCGTGGTTGCGTAGACGGCGTACTGATTTGCTCGGTCCCAGAGGTTTTGAACCTGCAAAAAGAGCTGAATGTCACGCTCAATGAACGGCGGAGCGTAGTAGGCTCTCAGATCGGTCCAGAACTGTACTGGCCGGTTGGCATTATTGGGCCGTGTAGATCGCACGAATCCACGCACCGTCGTGTAGGGCTCACCAGACCGAAGCCTGTTCACCATGGTCAAAGAGAGGCCCTCAATGGGCTCGACCGTGACCGTGCTGTTGAAGACGTGCCTCCTATCCCAGTTGAGTCGCACCAGGGACAGAATGGGCTCGAGTCCGGATTGGGCTCGCCCGAATGCCTCGCCCGGGTCCGAGGACGTACCCTCTGCAAACTGCAGGGTATAATCGAAGGTCCATGAGATCGTGCCGCCGGGCCGATCAAACATGGAGAACGTAAAACCACGAATGGTACCGAAGTCCCGGTTTATCCACTGGACCACTTGATCTCCGGTGGGTGTCCGATCGATTTCCTGACCCGTCAGGTTGCGAACATCCTTTGAGAAAATGGTAAGCTCGATACCCACATTCTCTGTAAGGCCTTGCTGGAGTCCCACCTCGAATGCGAGGGTCCGCTCAGGCTCCAATGCTGCGTTTCCGAACTGCACGCTACCCGCCTGCGGATTGACCTCATACTCAGGGTTTGTGTACAGAAGGGCCAACGCCGGAATTTGGAAGAAGAGTCCAGCGGAGAACCGCATGACGCCCGTTGACGATATTGGGAAGGCAATACCGATTCTTGGACTGAGCTGCATGTCGGGATCCGCCTTGATACGGTTCGAAACCGAATCCTGCGAGGCCGGATCAAAGATCTGCTCATTCTGCGCTTGACGCCACTCTGCAGGTACGTCAAAGTTGGAATTGAAGTAGTCAAAGCGGAGCCCCGCATTCACGATAAGGCCCGTGAACTCCATCTTGTCCTGGATGTAAGCGGAAAACTCAGTTGGGCTGACATCAAGGCGGTTATCTGCAAAGCGATCTGGCGACACTGCTGGGAGGTTACTCGTGCGAGCTGAGCGCTCAATACCGAAAGAGCGGTTCTTCAGGTTGTGTAACCGCGTCATCATGCCAGCCTTGAGGAGGTGACGCTTGTTGACCTGGCTAGTAAAGTCGGTCAGAATGGTGTGCGTAACAGTCAGCTGATCATCTGTGAAGAGGTCATTGCCGCCTACGTCAAACGCGTTCTGACCATCCAGATTGCGCTTTTGGGGCCACTGGTACCGAGAGTCGGTAGGATCCTCAAACAAATAGTTATCCCACTTGTCTCGAAGGAGGCTGTAGGAGACCTGACCGAATGACTTTGCCCCAAGGGTGTAGCGCAGGGCCGCGATATGGGTTTGACTTCCGTAGTAGCCGGTGTTCAGCCCTTCCGGGACGTACTTGGCATCGTGACTGTACGGAGTGGTCTTGCCATCCTGCCAAAAGAGATTGTATTCAAACCGTGTGTTGCCAGACAGTCGAGCGGTAAGCCCCGTATTGATGGACAGCCGCTGATTGGTACCCATGGGAACGAAGGCACCATCGCCATTGGACTCGATATTCCACGTACGTGGGTCACGCCCCGTATTCAGCCCTGTTGAAGAATCAGAGGGCGCAAACAAGTTTCTTCCGTACAGATTACCATCATCCTCCAACCACCGTGCCGTTACCTGCAATCCTAAACGTTCATTCAGCAACGGTCCGCCAATGGAGAACTGCAGGTCCGTAAGACTGCGCAGGGAAGCCAGTTCACTATACGTATAGGTCTCCGTCGTAAAATCATCCACAGTAAGCGTGTTACCGGCAGCCGCAGTCCTGTTCAAAAATGCCAACTCCCGAGAGGAAACCTTCGTACCGGCATAGGTCAGGATATTGCCAGACCACTTGTCCGGAATGTCTTTCGTGACAATGTTGACCACGCCAGACTGCGCCTGTCCATATTCCGCATTGAACACCCCGCTGATGACCTGCAGGTTCGAAACCATGTTCTGTTCAATTTCGAAGGAGGCCTGATTGTTGAATGCATTGTTTATCGGCATCCCATTGATCAGGTAGGCCACTTCTCCGGATCGCCCCCCTCGAAACCGGCCATCCACAACGCCGGCCTGCAGATTGATGGCGTCATTGATGCCGAGCACTGGCAGCGCTTCCAATTGTTCTTCGCCAACAACCGCTGTAGTGGTGGTACGGTCTATCTGGACGATGGGGCGCTCTGCCGTGACCACTACTTCCTCCCCCACCAGCACCTCTTCTCCA
>JAAZVD010000313.1 GCA_018623785.1 Bacteroidota bacterium
ACCGGAGAACGATTCCTGACTTGCCGGGCTCTCGACGCGGGACATTGGGATTGCTTCGGTTTCTTTCCATCCTGATCATTTCGCTGCTACTCTTCGAGCCGGTGCTGGAACGCAGCCGAAGCACTTCTATAGAGCCGCTCATAGGCTTGCTGATCGATCAATCCGAGAGCATGGCGTTGGCTGATTCGCTTGCCGGTGACGACCAGCCAGGGACGGCCGACGTGCTTGCCACCATCAAACGTGCCACGGCGGGCATGAACACCTGGGTTGCCGGATTCGGTTCGCACATTAACGTTCTGGCGGAGACTGATACCATCACCTTTACACGGGACCGGACCGACCTGGCAACAGCACTGTCAGAGGCGGCCTCGGCTTTGTCGGACAGGCCACTGGCTGGCATCGTCCTGGCCAGCGATGGACTCTACAACACCGGGGCTAATCCGCTACATATTGCCGAGCGCTTTCCAGTTCCCATCCACACGATTGCCCTGGGAGACCCCACAGATCAGATTGATGTCCGGATCGAAGGCGTGGTGACGAATGAACTGACGTACTCAGGCCTTGACGTTCCGGTTCTGGTGCGTATTCGGAATGAAGGTGTTGCCACGGGCCCTCTGGAAGTGAATCTCTTTTCCGGAGAGACGCTACTGACAACGCTGGCGGGTACGCTCCCCCCCTCTGGTTCGGAAACATCCCTTGAAGCGCGGTTCGAGGCAGGCGAGGCTGGACGAAAAACCATCCGAGTCGTCATTTCCCGATACCCTGGAGAGGTTACCTACCGCAACAACGAGACACGCCTCGATTTTCGGGTACTGGATCAGAAGAAGTCCGTTCTGCTGATCGCCGCAAGTCCATCACCCGATGTATCGGCTATTTCCCGCCTGTTGTCCTTGGATGAGACCGTGTCTATGACGGTGCGAACGCAGCGGCGGGATGGCTCATGGCATGAAGGGGATTTTCCGCCAGACATTCGGGATTTCGACCTTATTCTCGCTGTTGGCTTTCCGGGAATCTCCAGTACGCCGGCTGATATCCGCTCAGTCGCGGAAGCGGTGGATGCTGGAACGCCAATCTTATATGTGCACCAACGCACCAGTTCGCCTTCCCGATTACAAGAGAGCTTCGGCACCCTCCTTCCGATGGGTCCACGTGATGCACGTCCGTCCTCTATCCAAGGAACCATTCAGCAGACACCGGCAGCTGCATCCCATGCGGTTTTCGATATCCAAAACCGACGTGATGTCAGCCGCTGGCGCCGTCTACCACCCATCTCTCTGCCTGAGCGCCCGTGGGAGGTTCGTCCCGGCGCCACCGTTCTGGCAACCTCAGAGGTCCGAGGTATTGCTCTACCCGATCCCGTCATCGCCGTCTTTCGCCAAGGGCGCGTCAAAACAGCGGCAATTGCAGCATATGGGTTGTGGCGATGGACACTAGTACCAGAGGACCTGGAGCAAGAGGCCCTCGGCTTTGAACAGTTGCTGGGTAACATGGTCCAGTGGCTCTTTGCCGCCGATGACGATCGATTGATTCGCGTGGAACCCGAGCAGTCATCGTTTTCAGAAGGGGATGCCGTTCGACTGAACGGTCAGGTATACGACGAGGCGCTGCGGCCACTGTCCGATGCGGCCGTGTCTATTCAGCTGACCAGCCCTGAAGGACAGTTGTTTCCCTACGAGATGCAAGCGCGCGGCAATGGCCGTTATGTCTTGGATACGGGCGTATTGCCTGCTGGTACCTATCAGTACGAAGCTGTCGCGCAACGTGACGAACAGGTACTTGGAACCGACTCTGGCGTCTTTTCCATCGGACAGCGCTCCCTTGAGTTCCGCAGAACACGGGCAGACGTTGACCTGCTGGGACAGATCGCATCCCGCTCCGGTGGTGTAATGGTACAGGCCGACGATCCACAGGGCCTTGAAGCTGCTATTCGTAACAGCACGGCTTACATCCCACGAACCGAAATCCAATTGGAGGAATTCCGTTTATGGCAGCGGCTTCCTTCCCTTTTCCTTGTTTTGACCCTTTTGAGCTTGGAGTGGTTTTTTCGCAAGCGATGGGGCTTGGTCTGAACCGTTCTCCCATGGCACGAACCCATTAAGGGTGCCAACGTATAGCGATGCCGGAATACCGGTCGACGCTGGGCAGATCGGATCAGGTTATCGGCAATGGCTGTCTCGGTTCAGACGCTATTCCTCGAACATTTCATTCCCGTCGCCATAGCTTGGTCACTGAAGCCCGGACGTCTTGATTCGGACGAAAAAGTTCGCACTGCCAACCTATACCTCGGAATCGCTCCCACGCTGCAATCATGTCCCCGACTGTTCGAGAAGAAGATGCCAGCCTGTTCATCGGAGATGCCTTGGAAGGCAATCTCGCAGAGCCTGAGCAGTTGGCAACGCTGCTCACCCGCGTTCGTCGACACCTCCACCAACATCCTGAATTGGGACTTCGGGAGTTCAATACATCCCGATTCATACGGGCTGTACTGGAAACACACGGACTCGAGGTAAGCGGCCCGGTGGCTGATACCGGGTTGTATGTTGATATCAAGGGACATCATCCCGGACCCACCGTGGCCTACCGGGCGGATATTGATGCACTACCCATCACGGAGCAAAGCGAAACTCCATATACATCC
>JAAZVD010000048.1 GCA_018623785.1 Bacteroidota bacterium
GATGCCAGCATAGGCATGTTCAATGAAGGCTATATCCGAAGACGCTTCCGTTGGAAAGAAGCGCAGTACCATGGTCAGGCTGTCATCAGAAACCGGGTATTCCTTGGAAACGATCTCCTCATAGATGGCTGCTAGCTCTTCGCCCACGGAATCGGGTGCTGCCTCGTCCTCATCCAGGTCGAAGAACATGGGGTTGGCATCGAGGCGCGCCTCAATGATCTTGTCCTCCAGCCATCCTTCCAAAAGGTCCAACTCGGAAGGGGTGGCAAAATAGAGGGCGTTGCGTTTGAGGAAGTCGGTTTCCTTCCGATACGCAACGCGCTGGAATACGGCGGCTTCGCTACTGCTCTGTGAGAGCGCCAACACCTCAGGTATGAGCGCCTCGGCAAACGCCTTATTCGCCTCAAAAGAGGGGCTCTCTATGGCGATGGCTGCCGAGCTTTCTCCCCCAACGGTCTCCCTGAGACGCTCGAGCGCCTGCACGCTGGGATACTCAGGCGGTATCAGGTTGGCCAGATCGGTATCGATACGCAGGTTCATGGCCTGGCGCACACCGAGCACGGAAAGCGCTGAGGCTACCAGGAGAACCCACAGTGCATGACGTACGACCCCGCGGATGAAGGGTCTGAGACGCTCAAAAATGGAGTGCATCATGCTGATTGATGGGCCGGGGGGGAGACAGAAACGGGTGGCGATCGAACACTACAGCGCCCAGGAAGGTCCATTGATGTCTTTCCAGAAGCTTTAACTCGTTTTTTTTATCGCAAGCGCCTTACTCCGTACATTCCGTTGCAATACGATCCCCTCGCCTTGTTGATGGAAACCTTGCCAGCGGCCAAACACCCGTTTGCAATCAACTCGCCAAGACATGCAGAGCAATCCGAATACGTACGACGCACTTGAAGTAGGTCAGACCAACATCATCCATCGAACCATCACGGCAGAGGATGTCAAGACCTTCGCAGACGTAACCGGGGACGACAACCCGATTCATGTGGACGAGGAAGCAGCCTCGCAAACCCGGTTCGGGAAACCCATCGTTCATGGCGTATTCCTTCTGGGCATCATTTCAAAAGCCCTGGGCCGTGACTTCCCCGGTCCCGGATGTGTGGCTGTGAATATCTCAGCCCGCTTTCTTCGACCCGTCCCCGTGGGCTCCGAGATTTCCGTTGAGGTCAAGGTGGCCGAGAAAATTGAGAAGCACCGGCACATCAAAATGAAGACGTATGTCTACCTCGGCAAGAAGATGTGCGTCGCGGGCGACGCCACCCTGATCCCACCCGGAGAAGGCGCGGTCTGAGCGTCTGCCTGTGCCGGGCTCACGGGCGTCAAGAACAACCCGTGCAACGGAGCGCTCAGCGCACCAGTTTGTAGGTCCGTCCGGCACTGAGCTGTTCTCCGACCTCGACCTGGTTGAGGATAGCCAGGGACAGCACATCCAACCCCTGAGGAAGGGGAACGCCTCCTACGAGCGCATGAAAGGGCTGCGACGTACTTACGCGAGAGAGGGTCACACGATCGGGCTTTCTGCTCAAGATGGCGGGGTCCTTCTCCTCACGAAAACCTGACATGGTCGCGCTGAAAGCCGGTCCGTACGTCGGCCATGCCGAGCGCAGTGACATTCCGGTAAACTGGATGACCATGCCGGCGTGGTCTACGAACTGGTAGCGAATACGCAGCTCCTGACCATCGCTGTTTGTGGCATCCACGACTACGTACTGCATGGGCAACCCCCCGGCCTGTCCGATACCGCTTTCCACCACCTGAACGCCTTCTTGAGAAGTGATAGCCTCGGCGGCATCCCGTGCCCGGGCATACTCCTGATTGATCTGCATAAGGATGAAGGCCTGTTGGCTATCAGGCACCATGAGGACCTGTGTGGGCTGGTTGATGACCTGGAATGTGCCAGGGATGGGAAAGCGGAACGCCAAGCCAGGATGATGGAACGTGCCGGCTTCGACATAGCCCTGGCGCGGATCCTCGCCGAAAACGAGACCCTCCACGAAGCGCAGATAAGACTCCCGCCCGACCTTCGGCTGGGCCATACCCCGCTCCTCCAGGAGCGCTGATCGCTCAGCCATATAGGCCTCTCGGTTTCCCGGATCGGGATGCGAGGAGAGCAACGTCGGTAATTCGGCGCCTGCCTGGTCAGAGAGGCGCTTCAATGAGCGGAAGAACGCTGCGCCTTGCGATGCATCATAACCGGCAAGGGCTGCATACTCGACGCCCAACTGATCGGACTCCTCTTCTGCACCCCGGCCATACTTGAGGAAGAGCAGTTGTGTAGCCGTACCGCCCATGTTGAGGATATTCTCGGCCGCATTACCGCCGAAAATGGCCTGTCCTCCAATAGCGCCCAAGAGCAGGGCACCCGTTCCGAACTGCTGCCGCCACACGGCTTTGGATCCGTGACGACCCACGACGTGGCCGATTTCGTGCCCGATGACGACGGCCAGTTGGGCTTCATTTTCCAGGTGCGCCATCAGCCCGCGGGTCACATATATGTACCCGCCGGGCAGTGCAAACGCGTTGACCACCGGGCTGTCAAGCACGCGGAAGTGGAAAGTCATATTGGCAAAGGCCGGATCCACACCCTCCCGCCTGAGATGGCTCAGCGCCACGAGCGCCTGCCCCAGGGAATCCACATACGCCGTCACCTCGGGGTCGTCGTATAAACCATACTGGGCGATGATCTGCGGATCAGCCTCGCGCCCAACCTCGATCTCCTCAGAAGGCAAATACGCATAGTTGAATGCGCGACGCCCCGAGATGGGATTCAGCGATGCCGCGCATCCGCCAAGGAATAGTGTTACGAAGAGAATGAGCAGTACGCTGCTCTTCATGGGCCATTTCATGGAAGTGGTTCGCGTAATTCCGGCTCTCGGATCAGTGCCCCTGGAAGGACGTCGATGGTTCGACAAGATGCCGGCCCTAGGTGGTTGTGTACAATTTCCCGGCGAGCCGCCGTGGTAACACTCTGCCCGATGGCGTCCGAGCCGAGAATCTCCAGGAAAGCCTCAATGCGAGCCGGGTCCAGATTGTCGAATACGTCATCGAGAAGCAAGATGGGTCGCTCTCGGCCACGGGTCTGCAGGTAGTCATATTGTGCCAGTTTGAGCGCCATACCAAACGTTCGGTGCTGTCCCTGGGAAGCGTAGCGTCGTACCGGTAGCGCGTCCAGGTACAGGTCCAGATCGTGCCGATGCGGGCCGCACAGCGTCATGCCACGTTCCTGCTCCCGACCCGCCATTCGCTCTATCTCGGCGGCAAAAGCTTCCCGAACGGACCCGGCATCCTGAAGACCGGAGGATGGTGGCCACAAGGAATCCGGGAAGGGATGGTAGGTCATGCGTGGACGTTCGGCAACATCACTGATCCGCTCATAGGCCTGATGGAGATGGTTGGAAAACGCCTCCATGAATACCATCCGAGCAGCAATAATGGCTGAACCGGGATCGAGCAAACCAGCGGTAAGACCCTGCAGAAGGACCGGGTCAACCGGTCGTTTCGTTCGGCGAGCCCGATGCAGCAGCTCATTACGCTGCTTGAGTGCCTGTCGGTACCGGAGCAGGTGGTCCAGATACACCGGGCTCGATTGCGAGATGATATTATCGATGAATCGGCGTCGGTACTCCGGTCCCTCGGCCGTCAATCGTTGATCCTCGGGAGAGAAAACAACCACGGGAAAGCGGCCCACGATATCTGTCAGTCGTTCCAAGGGAGCTGCCCCAACAAACACCTTCTTGCCCTCACCAGGTACAAAGGCTACCCGCGCTTTCTGGCGGCCTCGCGCCTCCGTGTCGAATTCCCCGATGACTTCGTAGAAGGGAGCACCCTGGCGCAGCACAACCGTATCACGCGATGTCAGAAAGCTGCGTGACAGGCAGAGGAGGTGGATTGATTCCAGAATATTTGTTTTTCCGGCTCCGTTGGGGCCAATGATGACGTTAACACCCTCCTCAAAGTGAATGCGCGTGTCCTCGTGAGCACGCACGCCGCGGATATGTAGGGAACGGAGAACCAAGCTGTTCGAATGTAATATCTTGCCGCGGCATGGCCGGGCAGCATGTCGGGGATAGACCCGGACAGGAGCCGTTATCGGGAATCCGCTGGTACAACCTAGCGGGTTTTCTGGCCAACGCCTGCCGGCACGCTTCGTTCGCACCCCATACCGTCCCTCAACCACCCACAGGCCCATGGCGCAGCGTCCACCCCTTTTTGACGAACTACAGCAGCTTGCCACCGAGCAGCGCAATCCCCGCTCGATGGAGATCGATACGGCATCCGTGTCCACCATCCTCGAGATCATGAATGCCGAAGACCACCTGGTAGCGCAGGCCGTGGGGACGCAGCTGGAGTGGATCGGGGAAGCGGTGGACATCATCGTGCATGCCTTCCGCAATGGCGGGCGCCTTTTCTACGCGGGTGCCGGGACAAGCGGTAGGTTGGGTATTCTGGATGCGTCCGAGTGCCCTCCCACGTTCGGAACAGCCCCGGAATTGGTGCAAGGTCTCATTGCAGGAGGCTTACCGGCTGTATTTCAGGCCCAGGAAGGCGCCGAAGACCATGAAGAAAATGGCGCACGTGCCCTCGATGAAGCCGGTGTCCGCGCCGGAGACGTCGTGTGCGGCATCGCCGCCAGCCGCCGGACACCCTATGTCATTGGGGCCGTGGGGCACGCCCGAACGCTGGGGTGCAAGACGCTGTTCGTGACGTGCACACCACGGGAGTCATTCCATATCGACGTAGACGTGGCCATCTGTCCCGTCGTAGGACCGGAAGTGATCATGGGATCCACTCGCATGAAGAGTGGAACGGCCCAGAAATTGGTCCTGAACATGCTTACTACGGCCTCCATGATCCGTCTGGGCAAGGTTTACGAAAACATGATGGTCGACTTGCAGATGACCAATGCCAAATTGGTGGAACGCTCCAAACGTACTGTCATGACCGTCACAGGTATCGACTACGACGAGGCCACTTGCGTTCTGGATGCGGCCAACGGACATGTCAAGACGGCGATTGTCATGTATCTAGGAGACATTTCGCGTCAGGAGGCTATCGAACGACTGGAGAAAGCGTCAGGGTTCGTTCGACCGGCCATTGAAAATAAGACGTATACGCTCTCCTGACGGACCTGCGAGGACCCACTCTCGTATACCGGCCGTTTCAGAAGATCAGCACCAGAGGCCGGTGTCCCTCGAACTCATACGGTCCCGCATTGCATCGGCTGTGTTCAGCCAACGCTTGGTAGAATGGGCCTCCGCGCGCGCAGGAGATCCAAGCGGGACAGCTGTATCCGCTGGTCGCTCGCTGTCCGTTCGCGGCGCCGTCGGCTCGCTACCGGCCTTTTTGACCGCAACTGCCTTTCTGGAGACATCACGCCCTGTACTGTGTCTCCTTCCGGACGAGGATACAGCAGCTTTCTTCGGCTCTGATCTGCAGCAGATTCTGGGATCTGACGAAAAGGTCATCCTGCTTCCCGTGTCGGACAACCGACCCTTCGACCCCGAGCACATGCCCGATCCAGCGCCCACGATGGCCCGCGGAGACGTGCTGGAGCGTTTGAAAGACGGGTACGATGGCATCCTCGTCTGCAGCGTGCCTGCCTTTGCCGAAAAGGTGCCGCCTGTGGAAGCCGTGCAGTCTGCCACCCTCGATATTGAGACCGGTATGGACATCGATCCGGAGGAGCTGATCGAGCGGCTTATCGGGCAAGGGTTCACCCGGACCGAATTTGTGGAAGCCCCGGGAGACCTCGCTCTGCGAGGCGGCATTTTAGATGTCTTCCCCTACACCGGTTCCTACCCTATTCGCATCGAGTTCTTCGGGGATGAGGTCGATTCCATACGCGAGTTCGATATCCATACTCAACGCTCCGTCAGCCGCAGGACATCCGCCCGGATCGTTCCGAACCTTGAAGGTGAAGCGGCCAGCAGCCATCAGCGCATTCCACTTACGGATCACCTCGATCCCTCCACGCTGGTGGTTGAGCTTGATGGCGCAGCACTCCTAGAAGCCGCTGACGCGCTCCATGCCGAGCGCTCCAAACAGCGCGAAGCTGCCGTGGCCAAGGCATCGGAAACATTGCCCTCAAAACGGACCACGAGCGACGATGATGACGATCCGGATGAAGCGGCCGTACGTCCGGATACCGATCTCCCGAACGTGGACTCGTTGTACCTGGGTGGCGCTGATATGCAGGCCAGGCTGTTGGCATTCGACACGTTGCACCTTGGGTCCTTCCAGGAGCTTGCCGAAGAATCCTTGTCGGTAGAGTCCCAACCACAGCCTGGATTCAATTCCCGCATTGCACTGCTGCGCAACAGGTTACTCCAGAACGACCAGAACGGATTCGAGACACTCATCCTGTGTGACAACCGTGGACAGGAGGGCCGGTTGATGGAGCTTCTGGAAGATGATCTGGAAGCCGGACGGGTGAAGCTCAAGACCGAATCCCTGCATCGGGGCTTCGAGATTCCGGAGCTGCAGCTGGCGCTTTACACCGACCACGAGATCTTCGGTCGCTACCACCGACCCACGGCCCGCAAGCAAAAGCAGCGTTTCGGTGGACTCAGCTTACGCGAGCTGCATCAGCTGACCCCGGGCGATTTCGTCGTCCACATCGATTACGGAATCGGTCGCTTTTCCGGGATGGAGCATATCGAAGTACGCGGTAGGCGGCAGGAAGCTGTACGTCTTTCCTATCTCAACGGCGATACGCTCTACGTCAATGTCAACGCGCTTTACAAGCTACACAAGTACAAGGGCAAAGAAGGACATCAGCCCCAATTGACAAAACTGGGGTCAGGGCAATGGGAGAAGGCGAAGGCACGGACGAAATCGAGAGTCAAGGATATTGCTCGAGATCTGATCAAGCTGTACGCCAAACGCAAGGCTTCCGATGGTCATGCCTATCCGGAAGACACGGTCTGGCAGAGAGAACTGGAGGCCTCGTTCCAATTCGAGGATACGCCCGATCAGGCCTCCACGATTTCGTCGGTGAAGGAGGACATGCAGAATCCGCAGCCAATGGACCGCCTGGTATGTGGCGACGTTGGTTTTGGTAAGACCGAGATTGCCATCAGGGCAGCATTCAAGGCTGCACAGGATGGAAAGCAGGTAGCCGTACTGGTTCCCACAACGGTCTTGGCCATGCAGCACTATCGGACCTTCTCTAAGCGTCTGGCCAATTATCCCGTGAAACTGGGGGTAGTGTCCCGCTTTCGCTCAGCCACCGAGCAGAAGGAAACCTTGAGTGAGCTTGAAAACGGGCACATTGATATCATCATCGGTACCCATCGACTCATCTCGAAGGACGTAGTATTCAAGGACCTGGGTCTTTTGATCGTCGACGAGGAGCAGCGCTTCGGCGTGGCCATGAAAGAGAAACTGCGTAATCTGCGCGTCAATGTGGATACGCTGACGTTAACAGCCACGCCCATTCCGAGAACGCTCCAGTTCTCTCTCATGGGCGCACGTGACCTCTCCATCATTGCTACGGCGCCTGAAAATCGCCAGCCGATCCAGACCGAGATCCACGCTTTCGACAAAGATCTGATCCGTGACGCCCTATTGTACGAAATCAATCGGGGAGGACAGGTCTTCTTTATACACAACCGGGTGCAGTCCATCAACGAAGTTGCCGCCATGCTACGCATGCTGGTTCCGGATATCCGGGTCCAAGTAGCTCACGGTCAAATGAAGGGTCCGGAGTTGGAGCGGATCATGATGGGCTTCGTTGAGGGTGATTTTGATGTGCTTGTCAGCACCAACATCATCGAGAATGGCCTCGACATTCCGAACGCCAATACCATCATCATCAACCGGGCGGATCATTTCGGCCTGGCGGAACTGCACCAATTGCGCGGTCGTGTAGGCCGGTCCAATCGCAAGGCGTTTTGTAACCTTCTCGTTCCCTCTATCCACAGCCTGACGCGCGAAGCCAAGCAACGGCTGCAGGCTGTGGAGGAATTCAGCGACCTTGGAAGTGGTTTCCAACTGGCCATGCGCGACCTCGATATCCGGGGCGCTGGTAATATGCTCGGCGCTGAACAGAGCGGATTCATTGCTGACGTGGGGTTTGAAACCTACCACCGCATCCTGGATGAGGCTGTCGAGGAGTTGCGTACAGATGAGTTCGCAGCCGTTTTTGAGGAGGAACGCAAACCGAAATCCACCGAGACCATTGTTGACATTGACGCCGATGCTCTCATCCCGGAGACCTATCTGTCCAACCGGATCGAACGGCTCAACATGTATCGGCGCATCTCGGAGTGCCCGAGCCGCACAGAGCTCGACGCGGTGAGCGAGGAAATGGCGGATCGGTTTGGCCCGCTTCCCGAGGAGGTGAGCCATCTCATTACCGGCGTGGAGATGAAGATCGTGGGACAGGAGCTGCGCCTTCCCAAAATCACATTCAAAAACGAGCGACTCTTTCTGCGCTTCCCGTCAACGGACGAAGACCCCTGGTTCTACGAGCACTGTTTCCAGGACATGCTTTCCCGACTTGGAAAACTTGACCATCGGTATGTGCTCAAGGAGAGTCGGACCGGCAGTCTTAGAGCCATCATTCAAGATGTCCCCAATCTTCAGGCGGCGCGCACCTTGGTAATGGCGTTGTCCGACTCCGCCCTGCTAACCACCCAGCCTGGCGCGTGATCCGTTTTTGGGGGCCTTTTGAAACGGCCCTCGTCCGGGTAGTTTGTGGGTCTCGGACTA
>JAAZVD010000314.1 GCA_018623785.1 Bacteroidota bacterium
CAGGGCAGTTCCTGTCGACTCATCCTCCGTCAATAACCGCCGGATTCCAGTCCGAGTTCAGGTCGATGCGGAGGCTTATCGATCATTCTACGACGTTGACGTCAGTCCTGACACCACCTTTGCCGGTGTTATCATCCGGAATCAGGAGGGGCTGCAACTGCGTTTCGCCCAGAATGCGCCTCTACCGGAGCCTTGGCAGACCATCCGTGCCGAAACATCTGAACGCGACAACGACTTGCGAGGAACGCTCACTGCATGGTCCATGGATTCTGGTACCGGCACCCTCGCGTTTGCACCGGTGCGATTCGTAAAAATGCGCGCTATCGCGGCCGCGGCGCTGAGCATGGCCGAGTTGGCTGTAGAGCTTGCTCTTGGACTTATCGGCGTACTGGCGCTGTGGATGGGATTACTCAGAATTGCGGAGAAAGCAGGCATCATCCACTCGGTCGTGAGGGTTACACAGCCCCTCCTTCGCCCGCTGTTTCCAGACATCCCGAAGGACCACCCAGCCATGGGGATGATCGTGTTGAATCTGACAGCCAACATCCTGGGTCTTGGGAACGCAGCGACGCCGTTGGGCATCAAGGCCATGGAAGAACTCCAGACCTTGAACGGCGAAAAGGAAACCGCTACCGATTCCATGGTCATGCTTTTGGCCATGAATACGGCTTCCGTCCAGTTGGTGCCCCCCGTGCTGCTGGTTGCCCTCATGGGGCTGCAGATCAATCAGCTCATTTTCGCCATCATTATCGTTACGGGTATTTCGTTGGCGGTGGCCATCACTGCGGCGAAGCTGCTGAGCAAAACCAAACGCTTTCGGGCTTCCGCCCCGGCAGCTGCAACGGAGGGCTGATTCATGGATACGATACGCTCCATCATCGAAATTGCCTCTGTCTTCGTCCTGCCTCTGCTGATCGTCGGATTTCCGCTGTACGGACTTCTCAAGAGAGTACCGGTGTACGAAGAGTTCGTCGAGGGCGCCAAGGGAGGCTTCCAGGTGGCGGTTACCATTATTCCCTATTTGGTGGCCATCCTCTTTGCCATCGGCATGTTCCGAGCCTCTGGTGCCATGGACTTCATGGTAGACGGTCTTAGACCCCTCTTCGGCTGGTTTGGGATACCGCCTGAGGTCTTACCCATGATGATCATGCGCCCGCTTACGGGGAGCGGGTCGGCTGCGATTGTTCTCGATATGATCAACCAGTTCGGTGAGGACTCGATTCTCGTAAAGATGGTGGCAACCATGTTCGGGTCCACGGAAACCACCTTCTACGTCATTGCCGTCTACTTTGGCGCTGTAAACATCAAGAAAACACGCCATGCCGTGCCCGCAGGACTGATTGCCGACGTTGTAGCCATGATCACAGCCGTCTTTGTAGTGCGCTGGCTGTTCGGGTAATGTTGCCTGCGCCGATCGACGGGGCACCTTGTCCGATCAGACCGTTGCATCAAGGTGCATCCTAATCATGCTCTCGGCACGCTCGGCAAACACCGGTCGTGGCTCATCGGCCCTTCGCTCCACGGTCACAACGGTATCACGGTGCATGGTAAGCCAATGGTCCAGCACCCGTCTTGCGTCAGCTTCGAAAGGACTGATGCCTGAGCCCAGGCCCGACCACTCATCCAGTTCACGCAGGGCATCACGAATCAGGTGCTCGCCTGTCGATCCCCGCTCTGGTGCTTCGAGCGAATGAATGCGTCCCAAAGCGACCATGACAAGAGTGGGGCGTTCCCGCTCGCTACCGTTCAGGTAATGGATCGTCTCAGGGCCCGCAACCTCCTGCGCCACAGCGAAACCGCTGGAACGCCGCTTTTCCAGGAGCTCGATCCAATTCCGATATGTTGCCGCCTCCTCAAAGCGCAGGTTCTCTGCCGCATCCAGCATGGATGACTCCAATTGAAGGCAGATATCTTCTACATCGCCCGAGAGGAAGCGGCGGACATCATCGAGCACCTCTTCATAGGCGTCCTCCGTAAGGGCACCGACGCATGGTGCCCCGCATCGTCCGATGTCCGCCCTCATGCAGCGCCGGCCCCGCTCATATTCGGCTGGTGAACAGGTTCGCAGCGGAAAGCTGGCTTCCAGGAGTTCCAACAGGGAGTACGCTTGAGAGCGGCTGCGGAGCGGCCCGTAGTATTCTGCCCCGTCCTCACGCATGATTACCTGCACCGTCAGTCTGGGAAAGGCCTCCCCGGGATCGAGGCGCAAGTAGGGACGCGGAATGTATTTCTTTTGAGCGCGGTTGTAGGACGGATTCAGACGTTTGATTTCCCTGCTCTCCTCGATCAAGGCGTGAAGTTCCGTGGGGTGCGCCTCCCAGCGGATATCCCGGACCTTGGCTATGAGCTTTCGCAAACGAGGCGGATGGGCTTCAATGGCATTGAAATAGGACGCGACGCGCTTGGACAGATCCTTCGCCTTGCCAACGTACAGCACGGTGCCCCGGCCGTCGAGCATGTAGTACACACCGGGCGACGCCGGCAGCTCCGGCAAACGATCCCTTTTGATGGTTATCACATGTTTGGAATGCGGATGAACACGGGCATAAATGCGTCCCTGCAGCTCGATCAGTTCGCCCATGTCGGAAATGCCATGTTCATCAACGACCATTTCGCAGAAAC
>JAAZVD010000315.1 GCA_018623785.1 Bacteroidota bacterium
CCCGTTGAAAGCGCTCATCTTTGACTCCGTCTTCGATACCTACCGAGGGTCCATTGTATATGCGCGCGTGTTCGAAGGATCTCTTGAGAAGCGGGCAGGCATCCGGTTCATGGCGACTGGTGCCGAAGCAGATGCCGAAGAAATCGGATTTCTCAGGATGTCCATGCAGCCGGCTAACAAGCTATCCGCCGGAGAAGTTGGGTATATCATCGGCTCTATCAAGGATGTGAAGGAGACGCAGGTTGGCGATACTGTGACCACGCGCGCCAATCCTGCTTCTGAACCGATTGCCGGTTTCAGGGAAGCTAAGCCCATGGTCTTTTCCGGCGTGTACCCCACCAATGCAGATGAATTTGAGGATTTGCGTACGTCGCTGGAAAAGTTGCAGCTAAACGACGCGGCCTTGACCTTTGAACCGGAGACCTCCGCGGCACTCGGATTCGGGTTTCGTGTCGGTTTTCTGGGTCTTCTGCACATGGAGATTGTTCAGGAACGTCTTGACAGGGAGTTCGGGTTGGACATCATCACAACGGTGCCAAACGTCAAGTACCGTGTCCTCAAAACCGACAAGACCGAACTGACTGTTGAGAACCCTTCCAACATGCCGGAGGTAGGGAAGATCGAAACGATTTCAGAGCCGTACGTAAAGGCTGAGATCATCACGCCTACGGAATACATCGGCGGCTTGATGCAGTTGTGTCAGGACCGGAGAGGGGTGTACATCAATACACAGTACTTGGACTCGGAGCGTGTTGCCCTGGAATACCAACTCCCTTTGGCAGAGATCGTCTTCGACTTTTACGACAAGCTGAAAAGCATCAGTCGCGGGTACGCCTCTCTGGATTACGAGTATATCGATTACCGGGAGAGCCATCTGGTCAAGCTTGATGTTATGATCAATGGAGATCCGGTGGATGCGCTTTCGACCATTGTGCACCGGGATAAGGCTTACGAGATGGGGCGTAAACTTGTCAAAAAGCTTCGTGAGCTGATCCCGAGGCAAATGTTTGATGTCGCTCTTCAGGCGGCAGTCGGCTCCCGGATCATATCCCGCGAAACCGTGAAAGCCATGCGGAAGGATGTCACCGCAAAGTGCTACGGCGGCGACATCTCGAGAAAGCGTAAATTGCTGGAAAAGCAGAAAGCTGGCAAAAAGCGTATGAAACAGGTAGGCAGCGTGGAAGTGCCGCAGGAAGCTTTCTTGGCCGTTCTCTCGATGGATGACTGATGTTCTGTCCGGCCGTAAAACGATGTGCAGCCCAGGAATGAATCTGCTCCGTTACACGGTTGTTTTTCTGGTGGCGACGTCTTTAGCCCAGACTACGATTGCCCAACAGCAGCGTTCGTCGTCTGAACTATTGAAGCACTACGTGCAGGCACGCACGGTTTTCCTGGCTACAAAAGATGGTAACCATGCATCTTTTCAATTGACCTACCGACAACCTGAAACGCTTTATTTGCCGGGCGACACAGTACGCTCATGGCTTGAGGGCTTGGAGCACAAACGTCTCATGGACGCTCTCCCCGAGCCCATTCCACTTTTTACGGTCAGCTCTTGGGAGAAAATCAGCACGGTCCGGGCTCAAGCGTACGACAAGGATTTCAGATCGACGCAGTGGGCCTTTACCGGCAGCAGTTCTCGAAGCCCGATCGATACCATGAGAACAGCGGAAGTGCGCAGCCGATTCGAGTCTGCCTTCGGAGCGCCGACGCTTACCCTCGCAGAGTTGCCTGACACCGAGGGTCTAGAGCGGGAGGAAATCATCCAGTTTGAGTACTGGTTTCTGTTGAATGATTCCATACGCGTTGCCGTGCTGGACGTGAACGGGCCTTGGGACAGGGGGGTTGTCCTTGCCGCAGATCAACGGGTTCGCAATCACCTGCCCATTATCAAACAGGATTTCCTGGAGCGCATGGTGACTGAGGCCCAACGGGCGCCATTTACGGACTATTACTATAATTGGGATAGACGTTCTTGGTATTTGACCGGTTTTGATGGAGCATCTTTTTTCGACAGGCGTATTGAGGCGCCTGATATGACCGCCGGCAGGCCAGGTCCCTTTCAGACAATCGAACCTGTGTTGCTGCCGGCCGCTAACGAACCCAACTGAATACGTGGCAAACAGCCAAGCAGAGGCGCGCCGAGAGGACCGCAAGCGCCGTAAAGCAAATCGAACCAATGCACGGAGCGGGTCTGGTCAGGAGGCTCCCGCCAAGAAAGGTGCATTCAGAGAATGGTTTGACGCGATGGTCTTCGCCATCGTGGTCATGGTCATTCTACGCACGCTATTTTTTGACTTATTTCGCATCCCAACGCCCTCCATGGAGAAGAATCTCCTTGTTGGGGATTACCTATTTGTGTCCAAACTGCACTACGGAACCAGGACACCGATGACCATTGGGGTGCCATTCACGCAAATCTATCTCCCTGGTCTTGAGTTTCCCTTTACGCGGATGCCCGGGCTGTCCAGCGTCAAACGGGGAGACGCCATCGTTTTCAACTGGCCGGATGACGATGTAGACGTGATTGAGCGCCGCATGCACTATATAAAGCGTGTTGTAGCTCTCCCTGGTGAGTCCCTCAAGGTCCTGGATAAGCAGGTCTTTGTAG
>JAAZVD010000316.1 GCA_018623785.1 Bacteroidota bacterium
ATGATGCCCATCTCCAGAAATTCGTCAATTTTGACTACTATCCGATAGACTTGAACGTCGGGCAATAGGCTTCGCCTGCTGCCAACCCGCACGACTAACGGCTACCCGGCAGCGGAATTTACACCCGATCCACCTACCCAGAACCCAACGCATCATCCCCATGGCCGAAAAAGATCAACGGTTTTCCAGCAGGCTGGGCCTGCTCCTGAGTGTACTCGGCATTGCTGTCGGAACCGGAAATATCTGGCGTTTTCCGCGCATTGCCGCCACCAACTCTGGCGATGCTGGAGCAGGGGCGTTTCTGTTTGCATGGTTCATTTTCCTGCTTATCTGGTCGGTACCCCTGATTATTGCCGAGTATGCTCTCGGGCGAAAAGGGCGTTTGGGCGTTGTGGGGACGATTGCCAAGATTGCCGGTCCCAATAAGGGCTGGATGGGAGCCTTCATTGCCTTCGTAGCCACGGCCATCATGTTCTATTATTCGGTTGTGGCCGGGTGGTGTGTGTACTACTTCACCCAGATGGTTGCCAACCCGCTGCCCATCGATGTCGCCTCTTCCACCGCTATCTGGGAAGGCTTCCAGGGATCGATGCTGCCCATCGTGTTCCACGCGCTGGCCATGGGCGTCGGTGCTGTTATTGTCATCAACGGCATCAAGTCTATCGAGCGGGCCAACAAGATCCTGATCCCATCTCTGTTGGTTATTGTCCTGATATCGCTTGTCAGAGCTATTACGCTCGATGGTTCAGGCGAAGGCATCTCGTTCCTCTTCACACCGGACTGGGCGACGCTCAGTAATCCCCGCGTCTGGCTTGAGGCGCTGACGCAGAACGCGTGGGATACGGGAGCCGGCTGGGGTATGATCCTGACCTACGGGGCCTACATGCACGCCAAGCACGGTGTGGTCAAGAACTCGGTCATTACCGGATTCGGCAACAACCTGGTGTCGCTGTTGGCCGCCATCACCATCTTCGGGACCGTCTTTGCCGTGCTGGGCGCTGAAATGTCCCGTCCGGAAGTGCTCGAGATCATGCGCACGAGTGGTCCGGCGGCCACCGGCTTGACGTTCATCTGGATGCCGCAGCTCTTTGCCAAGATGGCCTTCGGTAATCCGCTGGCCATCATATTCTTCCTTGGCTTGGCCTTTGCCGCCTTTTCGTCGCTCATTTCCATGATTGAGCTCTCGACGCGCATTCTGGTCGACATGGGCATCACGCGCCGGAAGGCCGTCGTCTACATCTGCGGGATCTCTTTCTTGATGGGCGTTCCGTCGGCGGTCAACCTGACCTTCTTCGGCAACCAGGACTTCGTCTGGGGCGTGGCCCTGATGATCTCGGGTGCCTTCATGGCCTACGCCGTCAACAAATATGGCACGAGCGTCTTCCGCAAGGAGGCCATCGATGATATCGAGGGCGATTGGAAGGCTGGCGCCAAGTGGGACTTCATCATGCGCTGGCTCGTACCGGCGCAGGCTGTTGTTCTGCTGGTATGGTGGTTCTGGCTTTCGGCCACGGCGTATGCACCTGATACCTGGTTCAACCCGCTTGACCCGTACTCCGTAGCCACTGTAACCTTGCAGTGGGCCGTAGTCCTGGCCATCTTCTACTGGGGCAACAAGTGGATGGTCAAGCGTACCCTGGGCGAGGAGGCATTTGGATGAACCGACCTGTTCGTGTGCTATTCGTGTGCCTCGGAAATATTTGTCGAAGCCCGGTAGCTGAAGGTGTATTTCGCCAAAAAGTCCGGGATGCCGGTCTGGAGGAGTTCATCCATATCGATTCCGCGGGCACAGGAGCTTGGCATGTGGGTAATCCGCCAGATCGGAGGATGATGGCAACGGCTCGCACCAACGGGGTGGACCTCTCGTCCCAGCGTGCCCGCCAGTTCGTGGATACGGACTTGGCGGATTTCGATCACATCCTGGCCATGGACAAGTCCAACCTGCACGACATCCTCTATCTGGATACAGGCGATGATTTTGGGCATCGGGTGACGCTGTTCCGGCAATGGGACCCCGAGCCGGGGGACTACGAGGTGCCCGATCCCTACTACGGCGGCGACGCCGGGTTCGAGGCTGTTTTTGCCATCGTGGACCGAACAGCAGAGGCGCTTCTCAAGGGCCTGGAGGCGCACTATGAGCTAGGCGCGGGCAGCGCATAGCGCCAGGGGTCAGCGCGCAGCTACCTCGTCCAGAAAGCGTAGAAGTTCGTCCTGCTTCGATAAGTCCTGCAGCAGCAGGTCTGGGCCGTGACCATGCAGTGTCTCGTATGGGATACTACCCGTGGCTACGGCCACGACGGATATACCGGTGTGCCGGGAGCAACTGATGTCATGCTCCGTGTCTCCGATAACGACGGTACGTTCGGCGCGAGCCGGATCGTGACCATAAGCCCGGGCCCGCTCCATGGCGAGTGCAGGAAGTAGATTACGGTCCTCGTGATCGCTGCCGTAGGCGCCGAACGAGAAGTACCCATCCAGGCCGCCCGCCCGCAGTTTAGCCGTGGCCGTACTATCCATGTTGCCGGTAACCAGTCCCAACGTTCGTTCATAGCGCTCGACGATGGCGTCGAGCAGTTCTACCACGCCGGGTAGAACAGTCATGTTTTCAG
>JAAZVD010000317.1 GCA_018623785.1 Bacteroidota bacterium
ATGTGGCCGGCTTTCAGCCCTACGATGTCATTCGGACGTTTGAAGGCGAGCGGGTGGACACGCGGGAGGACTTTCTGGCCTATCTGTTCGAGTTCCGACCTGGTGAGGCGGTGGCCTTGGAGGTACTGCGTAACGGAAGACTGATTCCGCTAAGAATGGAGCTTGGCAGCCAGCGGGAAATGAATTGATTGAGGGATTTGTCTCGCCCACAAGCTGCGCTTGTAGACTTGATCTGCTGCCCTCTCAACCGATAAATGGTAATCCTGATCAGTGGTAGTAACCCTGATCAGCGGCGGTAGCGCTGACCTTCTTCCAAGTAGGTTACGCCGTGTCGACCCGTGCGAAATCGAACAGGGAGGGTCCGGGAGGACATCTCTTTTGTCGTCGAAAACACCTCAAAGTGGAGGTGGGGCCCGGATGAATAGCCGGTATTTCCCGAATAACCAATCAGCTGGCCCGTCTCGACACGATCGCCCGCTCGGACAGCGACGCCTTGGTGCCGAAAGTGGACATAGTATCCGAACGTACCGTCATCGTGGCGAATCGTCACGAAATTCCCCGCTGCCTTGAGCACCGGATCCAGTTTTCCTTCCGTAAATCGGTCGGCGGTATCGACAACCGTGCCGCCTCGAGCAGCATGGACTGGAGTACCCTCGGGTAGCAGGAAATCGATGGCATACGTCCCTTGATGGGTCTCTCTACCTTGAAATCCTTGTCCGACGGCAAACGATCTGCCCTTTGCAAACGGTAGTTCGTAGACCGCATCAGCGTCGTGTCGTGCACCGGCATCCCCGGGGATCCACGTGAGGTTGTAGCTGAAAGACCAAGGATATCCGATATCGCGTACTTTCAGGGAGAGCGCGTGGGTACGCTTCTTCCCCGGCATGCTTTGAACGAGCGGCATGGCTGTATCAGGACGCATGTTTGCCATCTCTACTTCCAGGAAGATCGTTACCTCCCAGTCGACAAGGCTGCGCACGTAAATATCCACGCGGTTACCTGTATCCTCTGCCTCTATACAAAAGGTATTTTCGTAACACTCCGAGTAGTCAGGCCCGGTTGAGACCGGACTTGATATTCCCAAAAGCGCGATGAGGAGGCCCGAAATAAGCATTTCTTTCACCTGTTAACATTACGTTAACATTGGAAAAAATGCAGGAGTTCCCCTGGAGAGCATCGTGATAGCGCAAATAAGGAAAACAGAAGCCCGCTAAGAGCTAAGAATCAAGCCCATTACGAGCCCGCTACCAAGCCGCTTTCAGCGACCGTACGTTACTTGCAATGTCACCGCCAGCCCCGAAGACAGCACTTCCAGCAACGATTACGTCCGCTCCGGCACCCGTAACCTCCGCTACGTTGGTTGCTTTCACGCCGCCATCTACTTCCAGATGGGCGTTTGATCCGACAGCATCAAGCATATCGCGCAGGCGACGGATTTTGTCCGTAGACCCGGGAATGTAGGATTGCCCGCCAAAACCTGGATTGACAGACATGATCAGAACCAAGTCTACCTCTGGCAGAATCTCTTCCAGGGTCGATAGCGGTGTAGCCGGATTCAAGGTCACACCAGGACGGGCTCCAGCATCCCGTATTGCCTGAATCGTCCGATGAAGATGCCTGGCCGCCTCGACATGCACCGTGATGATATCGGCGCCTGCGTCAGCAAAGGCGCCGACATACTGATCCGGATGTTCGATCATCAGATGGACGTCCAGGACGGCGCCTGTCTCGTCCGCCAGGGGGCGAAGCGAGCGCACAACAAGCGGGCCAATGGTGATGTTGGGTACGAAGTGTCCATCCATCACGTCCACGTGCAACCATTCGGCGCCGGCCGATACAGCGGCTCGACACTGTTCACCCAGTCGGGAAAAATCGGCCGACAGGATACTGGGCGCCAGGATGGGCATGACGTGCTGTAGTTTGCAGCTCCGGCGTGGGGATGGCCGGGCTCAGATCAGGAGAAAATGATGATACCGACTGCCACGAGCAGCGCATTGACAAGCGCAATCGGAAGAAGGTATTTCCACCCCAGCGTCATCAACTGCTGGTACTTGAAACGGGGTAGCGTCCAACGAACCCAGATGAAAACATAGGCGAAAAAGGCCGACTTGAGCACCACCGATCCGATCTGCAGAACCATGAGAGTCAGGGATCCCTCCAATGCCGGGAATTGGCCCAGGATTACCGACTCGAAGGGAAGCAGGTAGCCGCCGAAGAACAGGGTGACGATGACGAACGAGGCAATGAAAAAGTTCACGTATTCCGCCAGGAAAAACATCCCGAACTTCATCCCAGAGTATTCCGTGTGGTATCCACCGACCAGTTCCTGCTCTGCTTCCGGAAGGTCAAATGGAGCTCGGTTAGTCTCGGCAAAGGCCGTTACAATGAAGAGGATACAGCCCAACGGATTACGGAAGACGTTCCATCCAAGGATACCCCAGCCACCCGCCTGATCTACCACGATGTCGGTCAGGCTCAAGGACCCGGCAATCAGGACCACGGACAGCACCGCGAGCCCCATGGACAACTCGTAGGAAATCATCTGGGCGCTCGAGCGCAGCCCGCCCAGCAAGGAGTACTTGCTGTTGGAACTCCAACCA
>JAAZVD010000049.1 GCA_018623785.1 Bacteroidota bacterium
ATGGATTCCCATGCGCCCCGCCGCGCCATTGGCTCAAAGCCGAAGCCCTGTCCAGGAGAGGACAACCCGCTTACTTGGCAGCTGCGTATCGTGCTGCCACGGCATCCCAGCTGATCACGTTCCAAAAAGCGGAGACGTAGTCGGGACGACGGTTCTGGTAGTGCAGGTAGTAGGCATGCTCCCACACGTCGACGCCCAGGATAGGCGTGTCGCCCTGCATCAGGGGGCTGTCCTGGTTGGCCGTGGAGTAGACCGCCAGGGATCCGTCTGCCTTGACAACGAGCCAGGCCCAGCCCGAACCGAAGCGGCTGCCGGCGGCGGCGGAGAATTCGCCTTTGAAGTCGTCGAACGAACCGAAGGCGCTATCGATGGCAGCAGCCAAATCACCGGAAGGAGTGCCACCACCGTTGGGTGACATGACCGACCAGAACAGGCTGTGGTTGGCATGGCCGCCCCCGTTGTTGCGCACACCGCCCTTCACGGATTCGGGAAGAGCATCGAAGCCGCGCAGCAGGTCTTCAACGGACTGGTCCGCGAGATCGGCATGACCTTCAAGGGCTGCGTTCAGTTTGGCAACGTACCCAGCATGATGCTTGCCATGGTGGATTTCCATGGTACGGGTATCAATGTGGGGCTCGAGAGCGTCGTGGGGGTAAGGGAGATCAGGAAGCGTATGTGCCATGAATCAATCAATAAACAGGATCAGGATTGGACGATTCGGGACAGCGCATCAGGGCGTGGAGGCCAGGGCAGCTGCGCCGAAGAAACCTTGAGTTACCTCCAAGGCGAAGGTTGTTACACCAAAGAGAACCAACAGCACCACACAGGCGGCAATAACGAAGGCCGATGCGCGCGGTACGTCGAAAGGTGTAGAAGCGGCGGGTGACTCTTCGTCGGCCGGCTTCATGAAGAAGACTACCAGTACGCGGAGGTAGTAATACGCAGAGACGGCGCTGGTAAGCACACCGATAATGGCCAGCCAGACGAGATTAGCTTCGACGGCCGGTGCAAAGACAGCCCACTTACCCAGGAATCCAGCCAGTGGCGGGAAGCCCGACAGGCTAAACATGAAAACGGCCATAGACCAGCCAAGGAAGGGCTTGCGGTAGCCGACGCCCGCCAACGAATCCATTGTCTGCTCACTGCCTTCCTTCCCGTCCCATTCCAGTAGGGCCAAGACGCCGAAGGCACCAATATTCATGATCGTGTAAACCATGAGATAGAACAGGGCGCCTGCATAGCCAGCCTGCGATCCTGCAGCCAAGCCTACCAATACGTAGCCGGCATGGGCAATGGAGGAGTAGGCCAGCATGCGTTTGATGTTCTGCTGGGACAGCGCAATGACGTTCCCCATGACCATCGTGATTACGGCAAACACGGCCAGAACGTCAGCCCAACGTTCGGCCGGCAGAGCTTTCCAAAGGATGACAATGAGCGCAGCAAAGGCGGCTGCCTTGGAGGCCGTTGACATGTATCCCGTGATTGTGGTCGGCGCACCCTGGTATACATCGGGCGTCCACATGTGGAACGGTGCGGCGCTGACTTTGAACAGGAAGCCCACGAGCAGGAGCGACACGCCGCCCCAGAACATGAAGCCTGCCGATGCATCGGCAGCGGCCCGGATGGCCCCGAACTCCATCGATCCCGTGGCACCGTAGATAAGCGTAATCCCATACAGGAAAAAGCCCGTTGAAAAAGCCCCGAGGAGGAAGTACTTCAGGGCGCTTTCCGTCGAGCCGGCTTCAGAACGCACGAACCCCGTCATGACATAGAGGCAGATGGACATGGTCTCAAGACCTACGAACACCGTAATCAGGTTGTTGGCCGATCCCAACACGAGCATGCCTACCGTGGCAAACAGGATCATGGTGTAGACTTCCCCAATGTTGTGCTCAATGCGCTTCAGGTAGGGTACCGATAGCACCACCGATAACGCACCACTGCCCAGCACCAGCATGTTCACGAATGCGGCAGAACCGCCGGTTCGCATCATGTCGAACCACGCCAGGCCTTCAGGGGTGCTGAGGTTCATCATCTCGATGACAAATCCTGCCATCAAGGCCAACCCGGCAATCCAGGGCGTGGCCTCATGGCGCGGTTTGAAGGCATCGAAGACGACCAGGACCAGCCCGGCAAGGGCCACTATCGCCAAGGACAGAGTGGCACCCAGGTCGGTCCACATCATGGAATAGGCTTGAGAGAGATCCATGTGTTCAGTCAGATCCAGGAAAGATGATTGATGCGACGAGCCAGCTCCGTGTCCAGCTCCGTCACCGTGTTGCCGGCATCGTGCGTGCTCAAAGACACACGGACCCGGTTATAGACATTGTTCAGTTCGGGGTGATGGTCCATATCCTCGGCCTCGAAACCGATGCGCACCATGAAACTCATAGCCTCCCTGAACGAAGAGAATTCGAAAGAGCGATGGATGGCATTTCCCTCGATGGACCATCCGTCCAACGATTCGAGGGCGGCCTGGACGGCCTGCTCGCTGAGTGGTTTTCTGCTGAGTGTGCCCATGCCTACAATACCCACCCGCTGTAGAAGATGATGTATATCACCGCATAGACGGGAATCAGGATAGGAATGGAGTACTTCACAATGTAGGCCATGAACGATGGTGTCTCGACACCGTTGGCTTCGGCAATGGCCTTGACCATGAAGTTGGGCGCGTTCCCGATGTAGGACATGGCCCCGAAAAACACAGCAGCCACCGAAATGGCCTGCAGGAAACCTGAAAGCAGGAATATGCCGACAACCAACGCCACCCATCGGGTTGCGCTGGAGCTGGCAGTTTGCAAAGAGGGCGTCAGGGACATGACGGGGCGGGTAGAATCAGTCGGTCTGCGTCAGTGCAGATGCCTCGGAGTCGGGTGTCCATCGGGCAATGCCCTCAGACAGGGAGGCCATTTCCTCGGCCGCGATACGCTTGGACTCAATGGTCTGCAGCAGCTCTTTCACGGCCGGTTCGCTTTTGGCCAAAAAGGGCGCCGGCGCAAAGCCGAGAATGATCATGAGGGCGGCCAGCGGGACCAAGATCCCGAGCTCGCGGCCATTGAGATCCTTCATGGTGGCATTCTCCTCAATTTCGAGTTCTCCCCAGAACGTCTGGTACACCATGTAGAGCAGGTAGACGGCTGCCAATATGACGCCCGTCGTGGCTAAAGCGACCAGCAGCGGACTGCCCAAGACGGTGCTCTTGAAGGAGCCGATCAGGATCAGAAACTCGCCGACAAAACCGTTCAGTCCTGGAAGGCCGGCCGATGCCAGCACTGACAGGATCATGAAAAAGGTCAGAACCGGCACCGAGGTAGCCAGACCGCCGAAGTCCGTCATCTCCCGGGTGTGACGACGCTCGTAAAGCATCCCCAAGATGAGGAAGAGAGCGCCCGTCGAAATACCGTGGTTGATCATCTGGATCATGGCGCCCTGCATGGCTTCGATCGTGAAGGCGAATATACCGAGCACGACAAAACCGAGGTGGGACACGGAGGAGTAGGCCACCAGCTTCTTGGCATCGCTCTGCGCGCGGGAGACGAGCGCGCCGTAGATGATGCCGATGACAGCCAGGACAGCAAACAACATGGCATATTCTTGCGCAGCGTTCGGAAAGAACGGCAGGCAGAACTTGACCAGTCCATACGTCCCCATCTTCAGCAGGACCCCGGCCAGGATGACCGAACCGCCCGTGGGCGCTTGGACATGGGCGTCCGGCAGCCAGGTGTGTAGCGGAAAGAGCGGTACCTTGATGGCAAAAGCCAACGCGAAGAGCAGGAACAGCCAGCCCTGCATTTCGAGGGGCATGTTGTAGCTGACCAGTTTGTACCAGTCGGTGGTGAACACGCCACCATTGACCGCATCGCCGGCTGCATAGCCCAGGTAGATCAGCGCCACGAGCATCAGTAGGGAACCCACCAGCGTGTAGAGTACGAACTTGACGGCCGCGTACACCCGGTTCTCACCGCCCCAGATACCGATGATGAAGTACATCGGGATGAGCGTGAGCTCGAAGAAGATGTAGAACAGGAAAATATCATGAGCCGCAAAAACACCCGTGACGCCTGTCTGAAGGACCAAGAGCAGGGTGTAGTAGGGCTTGTGAGCCTTACCGATATACGTCCACGAGGAGAGCACCACGATGGGGCCTAAAAGTGTGGTCAGCATGATCAGCAGGATGTTCAGGCCGTCGATACCTACGAAGTACTTGACGTCGAACATCTCTGGAAACCAGCTGGACGACATGTTCGCCAGCTGGGGCGCCGCGGCAGTCGAGACAGCCGGGTCGAAGCCCAGGTACAGTCCAATGGACAAGAGCAAGGTCAGGGACGTCACACCGAGGGCCGACCACTTTATGGCCGATTCGCTGCGTGCCAGCATCGTCAGAGCCGCTCCCAGGAGGGGCAGGAAGATGACGATCGATGTGAGATACGGAATATTCATGGTGGATCAAGGGATGGGAGCCCGACAGGGCCCAGGGCTCCAATCAGAACAGCATCAACCAGATGAGAAGAACAACGCCGAAGACAATGGCCGCGGCGTACGAATGGACCAAACCGGTCTGCAGGTAGCGCAAGGTGAAGCTTAGGCCCCGGGTAAAGAACCCCGCAAAGTTGACCAGGCCGTCGATGACGTACTTGTCAAATGGCGCCAGACCATGGTATGAGCCGCCGATAAGCGGTCGCACAATGGTCTTTTCATAGGCCTCGTCGACGAAATACTTGCCTTGCCAGAGCTTGAACAGGCTGCCGAAACGGGACGCCAGTACGTCATCCTGCTCCAGGCCTTTTTTCGAGTACCAGGTCCATCCAAGCCAGACGCCCAGGATGGCAACCAGGGAGCCGACACCGATCAGGATCCATTCCACCGTAAGGGAGACGTGCTCAGGCTTGACCAACTCGGCCACCGGACCACCGTCCGAGAGCCAGTGGTGGATCCAGTTCAGCTCGCCATGCGCAATGACGGCAGGCAGTCCGAGGTAGCCACCCACCACAGACAGGCCGGCCAGAACCCACAGGGGCAGTGTCATCTGCCATGGGGATTCGTGCGGGGCGATGGTGTCAGCATGTGGCCAGCGTGGTTCGCCTTCGAAAGTGAGCACGTAGGCGCGGGTCATGTAAATGGCCGTCAGGAGGGCGGTCACGATGCCGATGCCGTAAACGATCCAACCTGCAGCATAGCCGTTGTAGCCGAACAGGAAGGCCTTGAACAGGATCTCATCCTTCGAAAAGAACCCGGACAGCAGCGGAATACCGGCAATAGCCAGGGTCGAGATCAGGAAGGTCATCCGTGTGGCCGGCATGAACTTTTTCAGCCCACCCATCGTGCGCATGTCCTGGGGGTCCAGCTTGTGGCCGTGACCGTCATGCTCCAGTTCGTGCTCGACTTCGTGCATGCCGTGGATGACGGAGCCCGAACCCAGGAAGAGGCAGCCCTTGAAAAAGGCGTGCGTCATGACGTGGAAGATGGCCACGAAAAAGGCGCCCACGCCGGCCGCCATGAACATGAAACCCAACTGGGAGACCGTCGAATAGGCCAGTACCTTCTTGATGTCATTCTGCGTGATGGCAATCGTTGCGGCCACCAAGGCGGTTATGGCGCCTACAATGGCGATGATGGTCATGACACCCGGAGCAGCCAGGACTACAGGCGAAAGTCGGGCCAGCAGGTAGAGGCCCGACGTGACCATCGTGGCGGCGTGGATGAGCGCCGATACCGGCGTCGGGCCGGCCATGGCGTCGGGCAGCCAGGTGAAGAGCGGAATCTGGGCGCTTTTACCCGTGGCCCCAATGAAGAGCAGGAGGACGGCGGCAGTAGTCATACCCGCATCCATCCCCGGTCCTTGCGTCAGGATGGTATCGAAGTCCAGCCCACCGATCTCGCGGAAGATGATGAACATGGCCAGCAGGAAAGCAAAGTCCCCAACCCGGTTCATGATGAAGGCCTTGCCCGCCGCCTTGCTGTTGTTGCGATTCTTGTACCAGAACCCGATCAGCAGGTAGGAGCAAAGCCCCACGCCTTCCCACCCCAGGAATAGGACCACGAGGTTATCCCCGAGGACCAGATTCAGCATGGCAAAGATGAAAAGGTTCAGATAAGCGAAAAACCGCCAGAACCCGTCATCACCGTGCATGTAGCCTATCGAATAGACATGGATCAGGCTCCCCACACCCGTGATGATCATCGTCATGAGCAGGGAGAGCTCGTCGAGCCGGTAGGCAAAATCGATGGAGAGGTCGCCGGCGACCATCCACGCAAAAGCATGGGAAATAATGGCTTCTCCCTGATATCCCATGAAGAGGGTTACGGTCATCAGGAAGGGAATGAGCACCATGGCAGTGCCGAGCGCACCAATCAGGCCTTCCTGTTTGCGAAGCGCCGGTACGAACAGTCCTCCCAATCCGTTGACGGCAGCGCCGATCAGCGGAAGGAGGATGACGAGTTTGATCAGCAATTCAGGCTGCATCGGGCAGGGGTTCGATGGAAGACGCCTGCACCGGCGCCTCCCGGTGTGGCTAATACTTGAACAGGTTGATCTGCGTGACGTCGATGGTCAGCTTATTGCGGAAGATCGCAATGACAAGGGCCAGACCGACCGCTGCTTCAGCCGCAGCAACCGACATGACGAAGAATACCAGGATCTGACCAGCCGTGTCTCCCATGGACTGGCTCAGCGCGACCAAGGAGATATTGACAGAATTGAGCATTAATTCCACGCACATCAGCATCACGATGGCATTACGGCGGAACAGGAAGCCGAGCACGCCCATGGTGAACAGCAGGGCGCTCAGCGTCAGATACCAGTTGAGGGTGATTTCCATGATAGCTCGATGCGGTGACGAAGGGAGTGCCGGTGGATCAGACAGGTTTGCGTTTGGCAATCACGACGGCTCCGATGGTGGCAGCCAGCAGCAGAATGCCGATAATCTCCAGTGGCATGGCGTAGCGCGTAAACAGCACCTTGGCCAGTTCGGTGGCCGAACCGGTAGTCGCTGCCGTTTCCAAGGAAACGGGATCAGGAAGCATCTCCAGGGAACTGGCCATGACGAACATCAACATGGCCAACAACCCCATGCCCAGGAAGAAAGCGATAAAGCGGCGCCATTCAACGCGTTTCAAATCCGGTAAAGCAGCCAGATTCAACAGCATGATGACAAAGAGGAACAGCACCATGATGGCGCCCGCATACACCAGCACCTGGATAACGGCAATGAATTCGGCATTGACCGTCAAGTAGAGTCCTGCCACGCAGAACAGGTTGAGAATCAGCCAAAGGGCACTGTTGACCGGGTTCCTGGAGATGAGCATTCCGAGTGCGGCGGCAATGGCTACGGTCGCCAGCACGAAAAACAGAATGGAGGCGGTCATGAGTTTGGGGAGGGCCAGTGCGTCCCGTGCTGGGACGAGTGTGTCGGGACAATTATCCGATGTTCGCGCTTCCACAGGGGGAGCCAGAACACCTCGAATCGGTCGGCGCGCAAGTTAGACATCGGTCTAGGTATCGGCAAGAAAAGATCCGATAAAGACCCCTCGCGCGATCATGTTTTTGGGGCGGGGACCGGGTGAGTGCGCCCAGCCAGCTGGAGGCGGATCCGAGCGTACGGCAGCGCAGTGTATCCCGGATCCCTCCCCTCGTCGGATCGTATGGTCTGATCCGTTATAACTCGAGTCCACGGTGCCGCCTGTGTTTTCGACCCTGCCCGAACCTGTTGCCAGCCGCCTGGATCTTTTGACCCGTCACGGCGGCAGCCAGGCTGCCCACGCGCTGTGGGTACCGGGTCGCATTGAACTGCTTGGCAAGCATACTGATTATGCCGGAGGGGATAGTTTGACGTGCGCGTCGCAGCACGGGATGGCGGCTTTGGTCTATCGCCAGCCGGAACCCTCTCTCATCATAGATGACGCAGCGCGAGGCGAGCGCATCGTGTTGCCCTTCGATGCCCCGGACGCAGAGGCTTCTTGGGCCCGGTATCCATCGGCTGCTCTGAGACGCGTGATGCGGCATTTCGGAAAGCCTTCCGCCGGTATCCGCATCCTGCTTCACTCGGATTTGCCCTCTGCCTCCGGCATGAGTTCATCCAGTGTGCTGATTGTGACCGTGGTACTGGCGCTGCTGGGAGAAGGGGGCTATGCCCAATTGCCGTTCAAGAGTCGGAAAGATCTGGCTGGCTTTGCTGGTGCTGTCGAATCGGGCGCTGATTGGAAAGAGTTCCCCGGGGATGAGGGTGTAGGGACGCGCGGGGGAAGCCAGGATCATACGGCCATCCTGTGCTCTAAGGAAGGCATGCTCAGTCTGTTCGGGTACCAGCCGATCCGATGTCATGAGCGCGTCCGCTTGCCGGAATCAGTTGCCTTGGTTGTTGCCGGAAGTGGGGTCAAGGCGCGCAAGACGGGAGAGGCTAGGTCTGCCTACAACAAAGTTAGCTGGCGCGCTGCCGAAGTAGCCCGGCAGTATTCACAGGACCTGGGCGAATACTACCCACACCTTGGCGCCATGATGGCAGCCCCGCACTTTGATCTTGAAAGTCTTCGCTGGGCTATCGCGGACGATGACCTGTGGGAGCGATTCCAGCAGTTTGAGCGGGAGATTGATTACGTCGTTCCGAGTGCGCTGCGCGCGCTCAAAG
>JAAZVD010000050.1 GCA_018623785.1 Bacteroidota bacterium
CCCGCCTCTTAGACGGATATCGATCCACCCATGACGAGACTTCTGATCAACATAGACCATGTTGCCACGCTGCGTAATGCACGACAGGAGCGCTTTCCCGACCCGTTGGAAGCAGCACAAGCCTGTTTGGCGGGTGGCGCCCACGGAATCGTCTTTCATTTGCGGGAAGACCGCCGTCATATCAAGGACGAGGATGTACGGCGATTCGCTGCCCACCTTGACACCAAACTCGATTTCGAACTTTCGCTCGCGCCTGAAATCGTGGACATCTGCTGCGGCGTGAAGCCACAGTTGGCAACGCTGGTGCCAGAACGACGGGCGGAAGTCACGACGGAAGGTGGACTTGATGTGGTTGGTAACCGCGATCGCCTCGAGCGCGTCGTGCCCCGTCTGTTCGATAGTGGCATTGAAGAGGTTGCGCTCTTCGTTGATCCGATTCCGGAGCAGATCAGAGCCAGTGCTGAGGTGGGGGCCAATGCTATTGAACTCCATACGGGTGATTATGCCAACGCCTCCGATCCTCTAGCACGCCAATCTGTCCTTTCTGCCATGGTGGATGCGGCCAAGTTAGCTCACGAGTTGGGTCTGACGATACACGCCGGTCACGGGCTCGATATCCACAATTATCCTGCTTTCGGTCGTGCTGTACCGCACTTGGCCGAAGTATCCATCGGCTTTGCCATCATTGCTCGCGCCCTTAGCATCGGTATGGAACAGGCCGTTACTGAAATGCGATCGATTATCGAACAGAACCCACATGCCCACTGAACATCCCCCTGTCAGTCCGGAAGTTCCATCGCCAGAGGATGCCCCAGAGCATCGGAGTGGCTATGTCGCACCGCTTGGCAAGCCCAACGTGGGTAAGAGTACGCTGCTCAATGCCTTGATGGGCCAGAAGCTGTCCATCGTCACCCACCGCCCTCAAACGACGCGCCGACGCGTGCTGGGTATCTTGTCGGGGGACGATCACCAGGTAGTGCTCCTGGACACTCCGGGTATCATCGAACCGCGGTATGGTCTGCAGAAATCCATGATGAACGAAGTGCGGACGTCGACTGCCGATGCGGACCTGCTCGTGTTCATGGCCGATGCCACGCGAGACAACGTGGATGATTTGAGTTTGAAGTATGTGCAGCATCAACCAGCTATCCTGGTCTTGAACAAGATTGACAAGATCAGCCAGGAAGAGGTCTTGCCATTGGTTTCGGCCTACATGGATGCCCATGCCTTCCAGGAAGTCATTCCGGTATCAGCGTTGAAAGGCAAAAACCTTGACATCGTGCTTGCTTCGATCCTCAAGCGACTGCCTCTCGGACCGGCCTTCTATCCCAAGGAGATGATCAGCGAGCAGCCAGAACGCTTCTTTGTGGCTGAAATCATCCGGGAGAAGATCTTTAAGCTGTTCCGTCAGGAAATACCGTATTCAACCCAGGTGAATATCATCAGCTGGGAGGAACGCGAGGGCGATAAGGACTTGGTCCACGCGGATATCGTGGTTGAGCGGGACTCGCAAAAAGGTATTCTTATCGGGAAAGGAGGCAAGGCGCTGAAGAAAATCGGCACGTTCGCCCGGGAAGACATCGAAGGCTTCATCGATCGTCCCATTTTCCTCAAGTTGCATGTGAAAGTGCGGGGCGACTGGCGCAACTCGGAGAGTCACTTGCGCTCTTTCGGATACACTACCTGAGGTATGCCGCGTTACGTGAAAGGTCTGAATCCAAGAGCCTCCAGCAACGTCGTCTCCTCGGCGGTGGCACCGGACCAAGCCGCATAGCGGGACCACGAATATCGCGCCGGGTACCCCGCACGATAGGTGTGAAAGCCCCGGACCGGATCGGGAGAGGCCACTACTGCCCTGAAACGGGCATCGTCTGAAGGTATATCGATAACCTGCCGCAGAACCCTGTCTAACCAAGAGGGGTGATCGATTCCCATAGGCCTGCCGTCCTGATCAAGGGGACGGGTCAGGACGCCTATCAGCGAATCCTCCGCTGGACAGCGTGTCTGCCCACTCTTCAGATACCGCATCACGGCATCCCGGATCATCAATAAACCATTCCTTTTGGCGTCCCTGCTGTATCCGGCAATGTGTCCCGTTGCAAGGTCCGCAGTATCTACGGAAACCGGATCGGGCTGAGGTTCGCCCTCAAACACATCCAAGACCAAAGCACCGAGGTGTCCTGAACGTCGCGCCTGAACAGCACGATGTTCGTCCATGGTGCCGCCCCGTGACGACTGAATTACCCACGCACCGGACCGCACAAGACCAAACGCTTTCAGGTCCATCAAATAGACCGTTGGATGGGAGCTGGAGCGGTCCAGCGGCACGTGTAAGCTCACGATATCGCACAGAGGAAGCATCCGGTACAGATCCATGAATGCCCCTCCATCCTCTTTGTCGGCCCGTGGCGGGTCATTGCGCAGGACGCGCATGCCCGCTGCCTCAGCCCGTGTAGCCAGCCGCTCTCCAACGTGTCCGCAACCGATAATTCCGAGTGTTTTCCCTTGCCACCCGGTAGCTCGCCTTCTTGCAATAACGGCTATAGATGCCATCACATATTCCACGACCGATTCGGCATTGGCACCGGGCGCACTAGCCCATTCAATACCGGAAGCGGATAAAAAACCTATATCGAGGTGATCCGTGCCCGCCGTTGCGGTGCCGACGAAGCCCACCGAGCTCCCCTCAAGGAGCGTTTCGTCTACCTTCGTAATGGATCGGACAATCAGGACATCCGCATTCTTTACAACGTGAGCGTCAATTTCGTGGCCTGGCACGGCAATTATCGTCCCCAAAGCGGAAAAAATCTCCGCTGCACCGGGAATATCCTGATCAAGTACAATACGAAGCGATGTACGAGTAAAAGATGACATCTGAGCGACTTATACGTGTCAAAACGGCCTCCAGACCCCAAAAATAGGGCTTCAGGAGATTATCCACGGACAATGGTATTCACAAGTCCACCACGGCTATGAAGTCGGCATGGAGCTTGCGTAAACGCTGCAAGAAGGGGGAGTGAACCCTTAATGAAACGGGTTCGAACCCAGGGTGAAATCGTTCAACGTTTTTACTAAGACACTGTTTATACGAAGTATATGCGGTGTATACCTCCTGAAACCGGTGACCACTCACTCCGTAGAGAGCGGCCATCAAGCAGGCCTTCAGGCCACACATGGTGTCTACACCGCGCTTCGCTCAAAAGGCGGACGCAGGAAGGGACCATGAAACAATACCGATCACCAACCGCCATCTGCCATGAACATGAAGCTGTACACAGCCGGCATCGTTGCCGCGCTGGTTGTTGGCTCTTCAGGCGTGATTGCGTACGAACACGAACTTTTCGGCGGCCCCTCCCCTGTCTCTCCAGACAGTTCGCTCACGGTGCAACCTATCGAGGTTCCCGGGCCGCGTCTGACTCCCATAGAAGAGGCGCTCAAAGACCCCCGAAATTTCCATCCCCTGACACCCGAACAGATCGATTCGGAAACCTTGTGGTTGGCGCGGGTCATTTTCTCCGAAACCAAACGCCCCGACGAACAGGTTCTCGTGGCGTGGGTCGTTCGCAATCGCGTGGATACCCGCTATCGTGGACGTTCCAGCTACCAAGGTGTTGTTCTGGATCCTTGGCAGTTTTCAGCCTTCCTTCCCGGAAGCGATAAGGCGGCACACTACACCAGTCTGACCGCCTATTCCAAGGTCCCGGGATGGCAGCTCGCTCTTCGTATTGCGTACACCGTACGATTTGCGGATCCGCGACAGAGACCTTTCTCCAAAAACACGCGGCACTTCTACAGCCAGCGTTCCATGAGCGGCACGGGAGCACCCATTTGGGCCCATGGCCTGGCTCCGGTCGATATTGGCTACCATTCGATCGAGATTGATCCGCGTCGCTTTCGGTTCTTCGAGGACATATCCTGACCAGGTAGGCGATCAGCCGAGAGGTATGAACGAGAAAGGGCGCCGGTGCAGAAGCACCGGCGCCCTTTCCTCATACTGTCAGGCGCGTCTTACCAACGGCCTCCGCCGCCTCTGTTACCGCCACCGCGATGGCCACCGCCACCGCCGCCGCGACGCTCCTGCGCCTCGTTGACACGAATATTGCGTCCGTCGACCTCGGATTCGTTCAGGGCGTTGATGGCTGCGTTTGCGCCCTCATCTTCCATTTCGACGAAACCGAAACCGCGCGAGCGGCCCGTGTCACGATCCAGGATTACTTTGGCAGAGTGGACATCGCCATACTCTCCAAAAAGATTTTCGAGTTGTTGGTCGTCGACACTCCAAGGGAGGTTTCCGACAAAAAGATTCTTCATACCGTTGGTTGGGCGCTTGGCGCCTTATCGTTTGCTTTGAAAGTCCAACCACCCAGTTCTCCGTGGACGCTCGCAAAAAAATGCCGGCCGGCTTTGTCTCCGGTCGGCATTCTAAGGCTTTCGGCACAGTTTTCCGGGTGGAATACATCATAATACGCTCCCCCTCGTAAAAGATTCGACTTTTCCAGTTGATAGTGCAATCTTCACATGAAGACGAGCCAACGTCCGGAGTCCAAGCGGGCTACAAAACGATCCCCAGGCGCAGCATGACCGAGTTGTTCCGCTGTACTGTATCCGAGTCGAATTCAATGCCCCGGATACTGAAGGAGTCTTTCATGAACCGGGATACACCAATTGAGTAGCGTATTTCAGGCGTCAGCGTCAACCCCCCGAGAGAAATAGCCAAGCCGCCGCCGACATTTCCCGAAACCGCGGCGCTTTCCAGCGACTGCTTGTATTCGTCATTCGACGATGACGGAAACGACACGACAGGTCCCGCTGACACAAAGGCCTTGACCAGGGGCAGCGGAAGAACGGCAAAACGCACGTCCACCGCTACATCCAGTAGACTCAGATCAAAGAGCTGTCCAAAGTCGCCCAGATCCAATTCCACGTCGCCCATATCCCGGTAATAGGCTCCCAACCGCAATGCCAACGGGCTTGAGTCCGTGTCGAAGAACACGCCGAAGTGGTATCCGGACGCGTTCTCGTACGTTGCGCTCCGACTTCCGGAAATATCACTCATGCTTTCAAAGTTCAGACCCGCGGCAACCCCGAGCTGAGCCTGCGCCCCGCTCGGGATCAGGAAAAGAGCCATAAGAGCCCCCGTCAGGAAGCCGGCTGGTCGGAAAGACAAAAATGCATTCATCTTGGTTTTCATTCTGATTCCATGGTGGACTTCAAACGCTCGACGGGTAGCTGCTCGACATACAGTTAGACGCGCTCAGTACTCAAAAGGTATCCGTAACACGGGACGCATGCAATCCCGACTTCAGCTGGGCTGGGCGCGTAACAGAACAGCACTGCAAGAGCACCCAAACACACCCCGCATCCCCAAGTCCACTCTGGAATCCCGCCCATGAAAATCGGAATCACCTGCTATCCTGTGTATGGAGGCAGTGGTGTCGTAGCCACGGAGCTTGGCAAGGCGTTGGCTGCAAAAGGTCACTGCATCCACTTCATTGCGTACTCGATGCCATTCCGGCTCGGTCACATTGCCGAGAACATCCGGTTCCATGAGGTCAATGTAAATGCCTATCCCCTCTTCGAATATCCCCCGTATACCCTGAATCTGACCTCTAAAATAGTTGATACGGTCAAGTACGAGGAGCTGGATATCCTTCACATGCACTATGCCATTCCGCACGCCACCAGCGCGTTGTTGGCCCGGCAGATCCTGGAGAAGGAAGGGATTCGCATCCCCATCGTGACGACACTCCACGGAACCGACATAACGATTGTGGGACAGGACCCCTCGTTTGCGCCCGTGGTCAACTATTCCATCAATGAGTCCGATGGCGTCACTGCCGTATCCGATTGGCTCAGGGCTGAGACCCTGAAGTCTGACATCAATGCAGACATTGAGGTCATTCCCAATTTCATTGACACCGATCGCTTCAGACGCCTTCCCCGGGAGCACTTCAAACAGGCCATTTGCCCGAACGGCGAAAAACTGTTGGTACATGTCTCCAACTTCCGACCGGTAAAGCGCGCCACAGAGGTCGTGGATGTCTTCCATCGCCTGCAACAGAAAGGACACGGTATCAAACTGTTGCTTGTCGGAGACGGACCAGACCGCACCTCGGCAGAGCACCGGGCGCGTGACTTGGGCGTGTACGACGATGTTCGCTTCCTGGGCAAGCAAGAGCCGGTCGAGGAGATTCTGTCCATCGCCGACGTCTTCATGATGCCATCCGGCTCGGAAACCTTCGGACTGGCAGCCTTGGAGGCCATGGCCTGTGGCGTGCCCGTCATCGCCAGTCGGATTGGAGGGTTGCCCGAACTCGTCATTGACGGCGAAACCGGCTTCCTGTGTGAGCTCGGGGACCTTGAAGGATACACCCAAGCTGCCGACCGACTCTTGAGTGACAAAGATCTGCATGCACGGATGGCCACGGCATCACGCATCCGCGCACAGAACGAGTTCGATATCTCCAAGATCGTGCCACGCTACGAGGCCTACTACGAACAGGTCATGGACAAAGCTGCCCTGGCAATACAGTAACGTTTCGTAGGTATAGACAGGATCGCACTGCCATCTCATTCGCTTCAGGATATGGATGAACAGCATCTCATCAGCCGTAAGAAGGCCCGCTACCCAGTCAGCGATTACCTGCAATCCTACCTGAAGCGTTACGGACGCATTCGAGCCGACTCCATTCGCTACGACGATCTGCTTCGATTTACGGCAGCCACGGCCCTGTATAATGAGAAAGGCGAGGATACTCTGTGGACGACTGTGTTGTATCGGGATTCAGAGCGCCCAGAAATCCACAGCAAGCTGCTCAATGCCTATGCCATTCTGAAGGCCGATGGTGATACCTCGATCACGACCGACCTGTACATCGACCGAGTAGACCAATGCAATCATGGCAACACGCTACCCTTTCGCATTCGCGTGGTCAACCGCATCAACGAGAACTTTGACTATTTCTACGTCAAGAAGATTGATGCCAACCGGATCTACGGACTGGAACTTGAGCATATTCTCTCACCCAACCGCGTCAATTACTTCATTCACCGGCGCACCATCATTGAAGAGCACATCATCGGCATCCCGGCTGATGCCTTTCTGCGTGAAAACCTACCTATTACGGATTTTGACCGGGTCCGCCTGGCCAAGGAATTTGTCAAGTTCAATGAGCGCTGCTTCGTGTCCTTGCTCGGGGACATGCATTCGGGCAACTATGTCGTGGAGTTGACGAGGGATTTCGAACAATGGCACTTCCGGATCCACTCGATCGACTTTGATCAGCAAAGTCATCATTGGCGTAAAGAGGTCTACTTGCCTCAATTCTTCCACCAGAACGAGCCCCTGCTGCGACTGACGACGCAGCATCTGTCACCGGAAAACGTACTGCAGTATCAGAAAGAGGAGCGCAGTCTGATTGCCAACCGTGTGCGGGTTTCCGACAACCGCTTTAACGCACTCATGGAAGTCATGCGCGAAGACATCATTTCAACGGATAAAAACACCCAAGGGCTGGCCGCACAACTGGCACATCACTACGGAGATAACCGCTTCGAATCGTGCCAAACCATGGGCGACATCGTCCACCACTCCATCATGTTGTTGCTTGAGCCCTCTAAACCGGCCACCTCTCCACACTCACCGGTATGATCCTGACAGTGGGGGCCCGGGTTTCATCGTGATCAAAGGGGCTCCTGCCCGGTCAAAAATGGATTGGAACGGCGCTCCTGCCCGATGGTCGTCTCAGGGCCGTGCCCTGGCAATACCCTCACGTCGTCCCCAAGTGGCACGAGGACGTCAAAAATGGATCGCATGAGCGTGGGCAAAGATCCCTGCCACAAGTCGGTTCTCCCAATCGAGCCCGCGAACAAGACATCTCCGGCAAAAACGAGCCCCTCTTCACGGTCCAAAAAACTGACCGATCCTGGGGAATGCCCGGGAGTATGAAGGACCTCCCAGACCCGTTCACCAAAGGCGATATGCGTTCCCGGCTCGATAAGGGCGATGGGCTCGGGGGGCTCTTCCAACGCCACGCCGAACATGGCTGCCTGCGTTTCGGCCCGCTTCAGAAGCACAACCTCGGAAGCATGCACCTCGATACCTACCCCAAAGTGCTCAGCCAGCCGCTTGCATCCGAAAATATGGTCGATGTGCGCGTGGGTGAGCAGTATCCGTCGAAGCACGCCACCAAGGCTCTCGATACAGGTAATGAGGCGCTCATGCTCAGCATCCGACTGGCTGGAGGGATCCACCAGAACGACATCGCCCGCGCTTTCGACCACGTAACAATTGGTTGAGAACGGGTTGAAGGCAAATGATTTGATTATCATTGCGATGTCCTTTGGCGTTGTAGCCCCCGGCTGCAACGGAGATGGATTCAGATTCGGGACCGGGTTCCGGACAGGATCCTGTCAGCCTTCCACGTACGAACGGCGTCTCGAACCCTGATGTCGAAAAGAGCTTCTGCCACGCTTCGCCCATGAAACTGTTTCACCGCATGATCCTGCGCATGCTGCCCGGCCCTTTCCTGGCTTGGCTGGTGGTATTGCTGTTTCTGCTGGTAATGCAGTTTCTGATCAAGTACCTGCCTCAACTTGTAGGAAAAGG
>JAAZVD010000318.1 GCA_018623785.1 Bacteroidota bacterium
AACGAGGATTATCGCCTGTCCCGATTCCTGCTGGAAGAACTTGAATCCAAGGGTCACATCCGTCGCATCAAGGGCAACAAGTTCGGTCTTCGTCCGAAAAGCACCCGTCTCGAGGGACGCCTCTCCGTCCATCCCCAGGGATACGGATTTGTTCGGGTCGAAGGGGTCGACGAGGATTTTTACGTACGTAGCCGACGGATGGACACGGCTCTCGACGGCGACCTGGTGCGCATTGGCCTGGCAGCCCGCAAGCCGGGCGATGAGCGGCGGGAAGCGGAGGTTCTCGAAGTCCTTGAGCGTCGCCGTAGGACCGCCGTCGGTACGCTGGAGCACAGCGGATCCTTTGCGGTTGTCACCCCCGACGACCGCCGGCTGACCCACGATATTTATGTGGAACTAGAAACCATCGGTGAGGCCCGATCAGGGGATAAAGTGCAGGTCTCGATCGATGCCTTTGAACATCGTGGCGGAGCGCCGCGTGGCCGTATCCTGAAAATCATCGGCTCGGCGGACGACCCTCGAATCCAGACCGTTGCCCTGGCCATGAGTGTCGGTGTGGATGTGGACTTCAGGCAGGAGGTCCTGGAAGAGGCAGAACGCATCCCGGAAGCCATCCCGCCTGGCGAGATCACGCGCCGGGAAGACTTCCGGCAAGAGACTGTGTTTACGATTGATCCTGCTGACGCCAAGGACTTTGATGATGCACTGCATCTCAAGCACCTGCCGAACGGCAACGTCGAGGTAGGCATCCATATCGCGGATGTCAGTCGCTTTGTGGAATCCGGCAGCGAGCTGGACCGTAGCGCCCGGGAACGCGCCACCAGCGTCTACCTCGTGGATCGCGTCATACCCATGTTGCCTGAGCGCCTGTCAAACACTATCTGCTCACTGAATCCGAATGTGGATCGGCTGACCTTTTCCTGCGTCGTGGAACTCGACAACAAAGCAAGGGTGGTCGACTTCCGGGTGGTAGAGAGCATCATATGCTCGGCACACCGGCTTTCTTACGAGCAGGCCCAAGAGGTCATCCAGGAACTCACCCCCGAACATGACCTGAGGGAAACCCTGTCCACCCTCAATCGCCTGGCCACGCTCATGCGAGAGGATCGGTTCAACCACGGCTCTATCGATTTTGACATACAGGAGGTGCGGGTTGAACTCGACGAGCAGCTACACCCTATCCGGATTGTACCGCGCGAGCGCCAGGACGCCCATCGCCTGATCGAAGAATACATGTTGCTGGCCAACAGGCTGATTGCCCGGCGCTATGGCAGCAACCACCCCTTCGTATTCCGGGTTCATGATCCGCCGGATGCCGACCGTATATCGAACTTGTCCCAATACGTACGCATCTTCGGACATGAGCTCCCCCACCAGAACGGCCACGTCACCCCCAAGGCCCTGAATGCGCTATTGCGGTCGGTAACCGGTACACCCGAGGCAGCCGTCATCGAAACGGCAGCCCTGCGCAGTATGTCCCTGGCGCGCTACGATACCCAGAACGTAGGTCATTATGGCTTGGCCGCTGAGCATTATGCCCACTTTACCAGTCCCATCCGACGCTACCCCGACCTGCTCGTCCATCGACTGATCAAGGAACAACTCGATGGCCGCAAGCGCTTGAACACCGAGGAGCTGAGCACGCTGGCCAAGCACTGTTCGGAACGTGAGCAGGTGGCCACGGAAGCCGAACGCGCCTCCATCCAGCTCAAGAAAGTGGAGTACATACTCGATCATCTGGGCGAAGAGCACACCGGTGTCATTACCGGTGCGGCCCGGTTTGGCGTATTCATCGAGTTGTCCGAACTGCTGGTGGAGGGCATGGTCCACGTGCGTGACATGGAGGACGACTACTACGATTACGACGAGGAATCCTTCAGCTTGATCGGTCGACGCAGTGGCCGTCGCTACCGACCGGGAGACAACGTCAGGGTGGTCATCGTATCGGCCAGCGTGCAGCGGCGGGAGATTGACTTCGAATTTGCCTGATTGCCCGCAGCGGGGAGCGGCGCATCAGTGATCGGTCTTCAGCATATTCAACAAGTGGTCGATACCAGACCTGTTAACCCCCCGATCACAAGCCAGCCATACCCGGTCAATACACTTGGTTGCAGCCGTTTCGACCTATCGACTGCTGGCGCGTAATCAGATGCGTATCTCCTTTCGGGGGATGAAAGCACGGCAGAGTCGGTTTGTACGCATTCTCCTAGGTGCTGCGTTGGTCTATCTGGCCTTCGTTCTGGCAACCCTCGGCTACTTCTTCGACCGCTTCTCCTTGACCTTGTTGCCGGGTGTCCCTCCCGTCGAGATCGTTAACCAGTCCCTGGTAGCCACCTTCATCACCCTGTTTTTTCTGCGCTTCTTGTTGCAGAAAACGCCGCGCATGAAGATCGTGCCATACCTGCATCTGCCGATACGAAAGTATCGTCTGGTTGCTTTCTTCCAAACGGCCTCACTGCTGTCCATTCACAACATTTATCCCCTCTTTTTCTTCGTTCCCTTTTGGCTCCGCTTTGTAGTCGCCGAGGAGACCGTCCAGGGGGAGTGGTATTGGATCGGGGCGGTCGTGCTTTTGATCAT
>JAAZVD010000319.1 GCA_018623785.1 Bacteroidota bacterium
GACAGGCCAGGACGTCGGCGTCCCGCTCGTGGATCATCCCGCTATCAAGGCGGTCGGCTTCACGGGATCCCGGTTCGGTGGTCTTGCCATCGCTGGGCGGGCCGCCGCCCGCAAGGAGCCCATCCCGGTTTACGCCGAGATGAGCTCCATCAACCCTATCGTCATCCGCCCGCATGCGCTCAAAGCGCGTAAAGACGCCCTTGTAGCCGGTTTGGCTGGATCCGTCAGCCTCGGTGTGGGGCAGTTCTGCACGAACCCCGGTTTGGTACTCCTTCCCGCCGGCGACGATGCCGAAGCTTTCATCGCGGACTTCGCGGCGGCCATGGACGACTCGAAAGGAGGCACCGCCCTGCACGCAGGTATCACCAAGGCTTACAACGAAGCCACGCAGGCACGCGCGGGCCATGCCAATGTCGAAACCCTGGCCTCCTCGGCAAACGATACCTCTTCGAACCGGGTCAACCCGTGGGTTTTCCGCACGACTGCATCGGCTTTGCTTGCTGACGCTACCCTCACGGGCGAGGCGTTCGGGCCGTCCACGACCATCGTCACGTACGACAGCGATGCCGAACTCACCCGCGTCATCTCCTCCCTGGAAGGCCAGTTGACCATGACTATCCAGGCTGATGACGCCGACCACCCGTTGGACACGGCCGTGGTGCGCGCCATGCAGGAGCGCTGCGGCCGCCTGATCGTAAACGGCTTCCCGACGGGCGTCGAAGTGTGCTCTGCCATGGTCCACGGCGGCCCCTTCCCCGCCACGACGGATGCCCGTTCCACGTCGGTGGGCACTGGTGCCATTGAGCGTTTCAGCCGCCCGTTCTGCTTCCAGGATGTACCGGGAGACATGCTTCCGGAAGCCCTCCGCGATGGCAACCCGCTCGGTATCTGGCGCCTCGTGGACGGAGAGCGCACCAAGGAGGCCTGATCCGTGCCTGCCGCACCACACGACGCAACGAGGATAGCCTGAATGGAAGGCTTCCTGGGCATCGACCTGAGCGCTGCCGAATGGCTGCTGTTCGTGGTAGCAGGCATCGGTACAGGCGTCATCAATACCTTGGCCGGGAGCGGATCGCTTATCACCCTGCCCATCTTCGTATTCATCTGCGGCCTGCCGGCGCCCGTGGCCAATGGAACGAACCGGATCGGGGTACTGCTGCAGAGCGGTGTGGGCCTGGCTACGTATCGAAAGAGGGATGCACTTCACACTAAAGGGTCCCTGCCCATCCTGGTAGCCATCATTACCGGTGCTGTTGTGGGCGCGTTCATTGCCGTGGACCTGGATGAGGAGACCATGAACCTGGTCCTCGGCCTTTTGATGGCGTTCATGCTGGTTGTCCTGATCCTCAAGCCCTCCCGCTGGATCCACGAAGAGGCCATGGACCCGGGTCGCTCAAAGCACCCGCTGTCCCTTCTGGCTTTCTTCCTGATCGGCGTCTACGGTGGGTTCATTCAGGCCGGCGTGGGCATATTCCTGCTGGCCGGTCTGGTACTGATTTCACGTTTCACGCTTCGCAGCGGCAACGGCATCAAGCTCCTCGTGGTCTTTCTCTACAGCATTCCCAGCCTGGCCGTCTTCTTCTGGTTCGACCAGGTCCACGTGGGCTACGGGCTGGCGATGGCCGTCTTTCAGGCGCTCGGCGCATGGATCGGCGTGCGCTGGATCGTCCAATTCGAGAATGCCGACACTTGGATTCACCGCATCCTGATTGTGGCCGTAGCCGCTGCAGCCATTAAATTCCTGTTCTGACTGTCGTCTCACGCACGTTCCCTTTCGACATCATGCATACGTCCACCCGATCCGTTCTGTTGGGTCTCTTCCTGACCACCTCCATTCTTCTGGCCACAGGCTGTGCTTCGTCTGACCCCCTGCGCAGCCCCTCGCTGGCCACCATGGCACAGCCGGCGCCAGATTCTTTCGATGTTGAGATGCTGACCAGCAAGGGCCCGATCAATCTGCGCTTTTACCGGGACTGGTCCCCCAAGGGCGTGGACCGCGCCTTCTACCTCTTCCGCAATAATTACTACGAGGGTACCCGCTTCTACAGGGTCATTGATGGCTTCGTGGCCCAGTTCGGGGGGTCGGGTGATGCGGATGTCGACTCGGTGTGGAAGAACATGTCTATCCAGGATGAGCCCGTCCGGACCAGCAACGTGCGTGGTACCATATCGTTTGCCCGCGCCGGCCGGAATTCGCGGAACACGACCATGTACATCAATCTGGTTGACAACACCCGGTTGGACTCATTGGATGCCGGCGGCGTTGTCGGATATCCACCCATTGGTCGTATCATTCGCGGCATGACGGCCGTAGATAGTCTGAATGGCGAATACGGGGCATCGCCGATGCGTACGGATCTGACCGCAGACGTGCTCCGAGAGGGCTATCCGCGACTGGATTCTATTGCTGCTACCCGCGTAACCAGGATGTGGTAGGCTTTTTTCTGATTGAATACCGAAGGCAAAAGACCTGATGTGATCCCATCTCACTCCAAATCCAGGATCGCTCTCTGCGGGCTCTCTCTGCTGATCAGTGCAGGGCTCATGGTGGGATGCGGCGGCGAGTCCC
>JAAZVD010000320.1 GCA_018623785.1 Bacteroidota bacterium
GAACTACGATCCGGAGAAGGGTACCGACCTGCGCATGGAGGCCTTCAAGGCGGTGCTCGATGGCGAGATGCGGATGTTGATCACGGTCGAACGCTCCCATGACATCCTGACCACGTTGCGCCTGGCCGAAGAGTTCGACATCGATATTGTGCTGGACTCTGCCTCAGAGGCCTATCTGGTAACGGATCAGATCAAGGCCGCCGGTGTGCCGGTCATTACGCACCCGACTATGGCGCGGCATGGGGGCGAACGGGCGAATGCCACGTTCGAGGCGGCCGCGCACCTGCGCGATGCCGGTATCCCGTTTGCGCTGCAGAGCGGTTTTGAGGCCTACGTGCCCAAGACGCGTGTGATTCTGTTCGAAGCAGGGGTCGCAGCCGCCAATGGCCTCAGCTTCGAAGAAGCGCTGACCTCGATTACAATCGATGCGGCGCGCCTCCTGGGTGTCGATGACCGGGTGGGATCCCTGGAAGTGGGTAAGGACGCCGACATCGCACTCTACGACGGAGACCCGTTCGAGTACACGACGCACGCCATTGGTGTGCTCATCGACGGCAAGGTGGTCAGCACGGAAGTGCGCTGAATCGGCGTACTGAAGAAGGCACGAATACAAAACGGGGGCGGCGGGCATTCGCCCGCCGCCCCCGTACCGTTTCAGGGGTTTGATTGCCGTCAGCCGTTCTCCGAAGCCGGCCCGGACGCGCGCAGCAGCACGTACCCCACGCCGCCCGCCAGGAGCGACGCTGTCAAAATACCCGTCTTCGCCAGATCCAACACCTCAGGATCTGCCACAAACGAGAGGCTGGCAATGAAGAGGGACATCGTAAAGCCGACGCCCGTCAGAATGGCCACGCCGTAGAGCTGCTTCCAAGTCACGTTTTTGGGCATTTCAGCCACGTTCAGCTTGATGGCCAGCCACGAGAAGATGGCAACGCCCACCTGCTTTCCAACGAAGAGACCGAGCACGATGCCCAGGGCCACGGGATGAAGCAGGGCTTCCAGGATGGAAATACCCCGCAAGTCCACGCCCGCGTTGGCCAAGGCAAAGACCGGCATGATGAAGAAAGCCACCCAGCCGTGTAGCGCGTGCTCCATGCGTGCCAGGGGCGTCTCGGCCCCTTTCGAGAGGATTTCCAGAGCCTGGATCGCCTCTTGGTTGTGCCGATCGTCCTTTTCGCCTACCTCCATCGTGTCAAGGAACGAAAGAGCACGCTCCTTGAAAGATACTTCGTCCACGCGCCGGCGCGCAGGCACAGTCATCGCCAACAAGACCCCGGCAATGGTGGCATGCACACCGGACTTGAGAAAGGCCAGCCACAATGCCAGGCCAAACAGGACGTAGAACGCAGTTTTCTGGATGCCCAATCGATTCCCGAGAGCCAGAACGGCAAGGAAGACGAAGCCCAGAACCAGCGCTCCCATCTTGATCTTAGACGTGTAGAAGATGGCAATAACGAGGACCGCACCAAGGTCGTCGATGATGGCCAGTGCCGTCAAAAAGATTTTCAGAGCTACCGGCGCGCGCGAGCCGAGCAAAGCCAGAATACCCAGGGCAAAGGCAATATCCGTGGCCATGGGAATTCCCCATCCGGTTACGAACGGTGTACCACCCGTTACCAGGACATATAAGCCAGCAGGGACGGCCATCCCCCCGACCGCTGCCAGGATGGGCAGCATAGCCTGTTTAGGAGAGGACAGTTCTCCGACCAGCACCTCTCGCTTTATCTCAAGGCCGACCAGGAAGAAAAAGATGGCCATCAGACCGTCATTGATCCAGAGGAGCAGCGGCTTCTGGATCAGGAAATCCCCGAAACCGGCCGTAACTGGAATCTGAAGCGTATCGAAATACGCCTCGGACAGCGGGGAATTGGCAAAAACCAGGGCCAGGACTGCCATGATCAACAAGAGAATACCGGAGGAGGCCTCCATCCGGATGAACTGGTTGATGGGCTTGAGGAGACCATCCACGGGACGATTCTCGGGCAATAGCTGAGGTGAGGCCATGGCGATGCGTACAGGGTGAGAGTGGGCGAAAAGGACCGATAATCGGCCCTGATTGTGATAAATCGCTCTTTCTGTACTGGAATCCCCTACACGGGATCCACCGGATCCGTGAAATCGCCTTCACGAAATCTGAACGTAACACGCTCGTGCTATTCGGCTTGCCCCTCGACGGCGGGATGGTTATGATCTGCCTCCTGCCCATTCGTTCGAGCCCGCCTGATGCTGGCATCGTTCCCCTGTCATTCAGACGCTACTGGATCATGAAACGACTTCTTTCCCTTCTGGCTTCAGCCTTCCTGCTTCTTCCGCTACATGCGCAACAATTTGGAGGGCAGGTAGCAGCCGCCGGCGAGCACGTGTTGATCGCTGACACCGCGCAGCCCACGCTTCCGGGTACGATCTACGTGTATGCCAAGGGCGCTGATGGCACGTGGGTGGAACACGCCCGTCTGACGGCGGGAAGCCGCGCTGAGAATGGCGACGGTTTCGGTCGTGCCATGGCATCGGACGGAAAGCGTCTGGTCGTAGCCACGGGTAAACAGCGGGTAGACGTATTTAC
>JAAZVD010000051.1 GCA_018623785.1 Bacteroidota bacterium
ACCAAATTCTCGGAAGTTACCCTGGCCCAGCACTACAGGATCAGCATGGACGGCTCTGCCAAGTGGGAGGGGTCCGTGGCCGGTGGTCCGATGTACTATATCGAAAACGGGATCAAGGAAGTGTTCGGCTGGAATTGGAAGCCCGTGGCCATGTTCTTCGCGTTCATGCTCATGATTACGTCCTTCTTTACGGGGAACGCCATCCAATCCAATACGATTGCCACGCAGGTGGCGGATAACTTCGGTATTGACACGTGGATTACAGGGCTGTTTACGGCCGCCATCGTGGGTGCCGTGATCATTGGTGGTATTTCGCGCATCGGCCGAGTGACGGGCATTCTTGCGCCGGTCATGGCAGCTATCTACGTAACGGCCGCCTTGGTTGTGCTGGTGCTCAACTTCCAGGATGTGATCCCGGCCTTCGGGACCATCGTCAGTGAGGCGTTCAATCCGACTGCCGGGGTGGCCGGAACCGGTATGGGCGTCTTTCTCTTCACTCTTCAATACGGGGTCCAGCGCGGTCTTTTCTCGAACGAAGCCGGGCAGGGATCGGCACCCATTGCGCACTCGGCCGCCAAGACGGATGAACCGGTATCGGAAGGCGTCGTGGCCTTGCTTGAGCCTTTCATCGATACGATCATCATTTGCACCATGACGGGTTTGGTCATCGTTTCAACGGGTGTATTCGAGGCGAAAGTACCGACAACCATCGACCTGAATGACGGCAACATCTCCTTTGTGCAGTACGATGCCGATGGCATGCACCAAGGCGCCGATGAGCCGGCAACCATCGCCGTTACCGAGGGTGTTCCGGCCACGGACAATGGCTCCCTGTTTGCCTTCTACGACATCTCGGTAGACGAATTCTTTACGGACGAAGCCCAAACCGTTCCATTCTCGGGCACCATTTTTATGGACCATTCCGAACGCGGTCCGCATGCAGTCAGCGAGGATGGCACGGAGTACACAGTCCTCTTCGGGGATGCGGCCCGGAACAGCTCCCCCTTGACCACGCTCGGCTTTGAGCAGGGGCTTGAACCCATCGGCATGGGATGGCTGGGCAAGTGGATTGTGCTGGCCTGCGTGTTCCTGTTTGCGGTCTCTACCGCCATCTCCTGGAGCTACTACGGGGACCGCTGTGCCAACTACTTATTCGGTAAGAAGGCCATCCTGCCCTACAAGTTCATCTTCCTGGTTTTCCATTTCCTGGGTGCCGTTGTTGCGGTGACGACGATCTGGGATCTGGGTGATGTGGCCCTTTCCCTGGTCACGCTGCCCAACGTCATCTCGCTGATCCTGCTCTCGGGACTGCTCAAGAAAATCACGGATTCCTACTTTGAGCGGAAGCCCTGGGAATCCGAGGGACACGTTTAGTCGGCTAAAGGGTCGGGAAATGTAACTTTTGCAGTTACATTTTCCGACCCGAACTGCCTCGACCTCATTCTCCATGGATCACGTCCACGTCATCGATCACCCCGTTTTGAAACGGGATCTGACCGTGCTCCGGCGCGAAGACACGCCCTACGGCGTTTTCCGGTCCACGCTGAGTGACGTATCCTCGATGTTGGCGTACGAGGCTCTTCGTGGCATTGCCATGAAGGAGGTTGCCATCAAAACCCCCCTCGAGAGCACCACCGGATATGAGGTTGCCGAATCCGTGGTCGTGGTGCCCATCCTTCGGGCTGGATTGGGGATGGTGGATGGATTCATTCGCTTTTTGCCCGAAGCCCGCGTGGGACATCTGGGTATGTACCGGGATGAGCAGACCCACGAACCGGTGGAATATTACTCCAGTGTACCGTCGCATATTGACGAATCGCTGGTCTTTGTCGTGGACCCCATGCTGGCCACGGGAGGCAGCGCTGTCGGCGCCATTGGGCATCTCAAGAAGGTGGGGGCTCGTTCCATCGTTCTTGTTACGCTGGTCTCAGCTCCTGAGGGCATAGCCTCCGTGCAGGAGAAGCACCCGGATGTGCCTCTGGTCACGGCAGTCATAGACCGGGAACTGGATGAAAACGCCTATATCCGGCCTGGGCTGGGAGATGCCGGGGATCGCATTTTTGGAACCAACTGAGTCCTTCATGCTACGTCGCATTCCGTATCTCGTTGTGCTCTTCATGCTCTTGCTGGCCACGCCATCCTGGGCGCAGGACGCGGATGGCCAAACGCCTGAAGTCGAGGTACCCGGGGTCGAGGTACCCGGGGCCGCGGACGTCGAAGTCCAGGTGCCCAAGGTCGTGCTCAACGATATAGGGTTTGAGGTTGTCCTTGTTTCGGTTGGCTCTGATACCCTCGGCGCCGACGCCTACAGCATTGCGGGGGCTGGTTCGCCCATTCCCTTTGTCTGGAGCGATGAGGATGACGCGTGGGTGGCGGCAAACGTGATTGTCACGGGTACCGGCGCACAGGAATTGACCCTTTACCGGGCCGGGGAGCTTCATCTGGTTCAACCTGTACGCAGCATTGCGGGTTGGTGGGCCATCGTGCCTCCTCTCCTGGCTATTGCCGTGGCCCTGGCCTTCAAGCGGGTCATTCCGGCACTCTTCCTGGGGCTGTGGTTTGGAGCCTTCACGGTAGCGGGATTCAGCCTGAAGGGGGCCTTCATGGGCCTGTTGAATGCGTTCCAGGTCTATGTGCTGGCTGAGTTCACTGATGCAGGACACGCTTCCATCATATTGTTTACCCTCATGATCGGGGGTATGGTGGGCATCATCTCCAAGAACGGAGGGATGCAGGGCGTCGTGAATCACATTGTAAAATGGGCCAGCAATCCGCAGCGGGGTCAGCTGGCCACTAGTGCGCTGGGTCTGGCCATCTTCTTTGATGACTACGCCAACTCCCTCGTCGTGGGCAATACCATGCGTCCAGTCACGGATAAGCTGCGTATTTCCCGGGAGAAGCTGGCCTACATCGTGGATTCCACGGCCGCGCCGGTCGCGTGTATTGCGCTCGTAACGACTTGGATCGGCTACGAGGTAGGCCTCATTGGTACAGCCATTGCCAAGGTAGAGGGTCTCGAGGGGTCTGCCTACGCGTTTTTCCTCTCATCTATCCCGTATTCATTCTATCCCATCCTGGCCATCTTTTTTGTGTTTCTGACCGCGTGGAGCGGCAGGGATTTCGGGCCAATGCTGCAGGCGGAGCGTCGTGCCCGCACCACGGGCGAGGTGCTGCGTGAAGGCGCGCAGGTGGACGAGGCTGCCACTAGTAAGGAGAACCTGCCCAAAGAAGGTATTCCGCATCGGGCCGTGAATGCCCTGATTCCCGTGGCGGTACTCATTTTCGGCGTTGTGGGCGGGCTGCTGGCCACAGGGGAAGGGGAGACCATTCAGGCCATCATCAACTCCTCCGATTCTTACACTGCGCTCATGTGGGCCTCGCTCCTGGGTGTGTTTGCGGCGGTCGCCTTAACGTCCGTACAGCGCCTGATGAGCATCGGTGACATCGTGGAGGCATGGTATTCCGGTCTCAAGGGGATGCTTTTTGCCATGATCATTCTGGTCCTGGCATGGGCGCTTTCCGCCATCACGGAAGACCTGCACACAGCATCCTATCTCGTATCCATTCTGGGCGAGGCACTACCCGCGGGCATCGTCCCGGCCGTGGTATTCCTGTTGGCGGCGGCCACGGCGTTTGCCACGGGCTCCTCGTGGGGCACCATGGGCATCCTGCTTCCGCTGGTCATTCCGTTGGCGTGGGCAGTGATGGTCTTGAATGGGGAAGCTACCGTGGGTGACTACCATATCCTTTACTCCACCATTTCCTGTATTCTGGCCGGCTCGGTCTGGGGGGATCACTGTTCGCCCATTTCCGACACCACCATCCTTTCATCGATGGCCTCGGGCTGCGATCATATTGATCATGTCCGCACACAGTTGCCCTATGCAATGACTGTTGGGGTAGTGGCGATGGTCGTAGGCACAATACCTGCCGGATTCGGGATGAATCCCTGGATTGCCTATCCCATCGCCATCGGCATCCTAATTGCAATCAACCGCTTTGTTGGGCGCAGCACGGAGTCCGAAAATGCCCTGGCAACCTGATTACCTACAACAAAACGCTATCGATGGCCGACAATTGGATTGACGCAGACGATCGCCCGTGGGGGCGGTGGGAAGAGTACCTGAACGAACCCGGATACCGGGTCAAGCGCATCATCGTCCATCCTGGCCAGCGCTTGTCGCTGCAGCGGCACGAAAAGCGGAGCGAACATTGGGTGATTGTAGCGGGAAGCGGTCTTTTTACCCTGGATGACACGGTCACCGAGGTGGCACCGGGAGACAAGGTCTTCATTCCCGTTCGGGGCGTGCACCGGATCGAAAACCCCGGTCAGGAGCCTCTCATCATCATAGAAACCCAACTCGGGATCTGTGATGAGGATGACATTGAGCGTCTGGAGGATGACTACGGTCGGGAGTAAGATCCCCGTGGTGCTCAGCGGCCGGTGGTGTGCTTGCCTTTCGTGCGCTGCAGATGACGTGTGGACATGGCAACGCCGACGACCAGGAAAATATAGTAGCCCAGAATGCGCCACGTGATGAGCGAGGGCACGATCAGGGCGGCGCTGGGCAGGAGATCGCCAAAAAAGAGGGCATAGAGTCCCTCGATGCCACCGGCACCACCCGGTGTTGGCATGACCAGCGATGAGATGGTCTGGGCGATGGAGCGCATGATCAAAAGCAACGTATCCACGTCGGGTACGAAGCTCATGATCACGAGCACGGCCAGGAAGTAGCGGGCCAGCCAGGTCCCTGACGTCAGCAGGAATCCGCGCAGAAAGAAGTCGCTTTTCTGCTTGCGAAGGACACCGGCGCGAGCAATGAACTGGGTCATTTCACCCAATACCCGCTCGCGAAACCGGCGCAAGAAGGGAAGGCGGACGATGCCAGAGGCCAAGCGGGAGAGCAGTTCGGGCCGGAAAAGGGTGGCATAGGCGAATACAGCAGCATAGGCCATCAGAACGACGAAATAGATCGTGGCCGTCCACAGACCGACGCTGCCGGCCGCACTGGGGATGACATCCATGTAGACGGAAGCCACCAGAATGACGGGTACGGACAAGGCAAACCATACCTGGTCCAGCAACATGACGTAGGTCATGACGGCAGATGCATCCCCGATGGCAATGGGACCTTTTCGGGACGCCTTCGTCTCCATGGAGGTGACGCGGGATTCGCGTGCAATGTAGTACGCGGTCAGGGGAGCACCACCGACGACACTCGGGGAGATGTTGGAGGCAAAATCCCACATCAGCTGACATCGGATGCCTGCTCTGAATCCGAGTGAATGCCGGGAAACGAAGCTGATACGCCATCCCCCGAAGACGACGCGTGCAAGGGTCATGCCGATTGCTCCGGCCATGAGCCAGGGATTGATGGCCCGGGCGAACTGCGAAAAAGCGCCCTCGTCCCATGTATACCAAGCGATGATGCCGAGGACGCCAAGGCCCAGCGACAAGGGAAGAATCAGGCCGCGCAGGGAAACGATCGGTACGCCTGCGCCCTCATCTACGTCATGATGCGTTTCGTCGGGCATGGGAGCCTGAAAAGTGGCCGTGTGGCGCCGGAACGAGGAGAAGACTGTCGGGTTCAGGCGGGGAGCGGAATACGATCTGGTCGTTACGGAGTTTCAGCAGCAGGCACCACCTCTCTCCATGTCATCATTGAAAAAGGCGGATCTGCACATGCATTCGACGGCTTCAGATGGCCGTCTTGCCCCCGATGCACTGGTCGCGGAGGCGGTGCGCGGTGGCCTGGACCTGGTTTCGCTGACTGATCATGATACCATCCTCGGATGGCACGCATTTGAGCAGGCAGCGCGTGTCGCAGGTCTTGCGTGCGTTCCCGGTGTGGAGATCAGCGCACGTCAGGCAGGGGTCGAAGTCCATCTGCTTGGGTACGGGTTTGAGCCCGAGCACCCGGTGCTATCCGGATTCCTGACGCTGCAGCAGGAACGGCGCAATGAGCGGGCACATGAGTTTCTGCGGCTGCTCAAGCTGGCAGGTATCCTGCCGCAGGACGCAGCATTAGAGCAGGCCCCGGCAGGTACGTCCTGGGCACGGCCCCACATTGCGCGCCTGTTGATGGATCATGGGTCCGTGGGGTCCATGGATCAGGCTTTTGAGCAGTATCTGGTCTCTGGCACGGAAACATTCGTGCCCAAGCCGCTGCCCTCGGGCAAAGAGGCCATCGATGTCATTCACGCGGCCGGGGGTATTATCGGGTTGGCGCATCCGGGCCATCACGTGCCGCATCAGGTTGTCCTCGGGCTCATCGAGGCCGGTCTGGACGCCATTGAAACCGTGCACCCCTCGCACGATCGTATGCTTACGGGGTACTACGTCTCGCTGGCCGAGCGCTTCGGACTCCTCATGACGGGTGGGTCGGATTATCACGCCCGTAAAGGCCATCGGGAACAGCAATTGGGTGAGCGGTGGTTTACCCCGAAGCCGGCACTTCTGGATGCTTTGCGGACCCATTGAATGGCCCTGGCGTTCGCGTTTCAACTGCAGTCAACCTGGTCGTATGAACAGCCTGTACCGCATTTTCTGGCTTTGCCTCGTTGGCATGGTGCTTGGGAGTCCGTCCTGGGCACGACAAGTGGACGAATGGACGGCGCATACCTCCTTCAGCGAGGCGACCGATCTGGTGGTGTCAGGCTCTACAGTGTGGGTGGCCACCACGGGCGGGATCTACTCCGTTGATCCGGTACTGGGCGACATCGCGCGCTGGACCGTCGTGGACGGTCTGTCCAATGTGGGCGCATCCTCGTTGGACGACGATCCAGCGCGCGATCAACTCTGGGTGGGATACGACGATGGGCTGCTCGACCGGATCGACACGGGCAGCGGCACGGTGCGAACCTACCGTGACATTGCTCGGGCTGACCAGTATCCCTCGCGGGGCATTCACCGTCTTCGGGTCGTAGGAGATTCCCTGTTCGTAGCCACGCAGTTCGGCGTTGTGGTTTTCGATCCGGTACGCAACGAGGTCCGGGATTCGTTTGATCGGTTTGGCAGCATGCCGGTTGGACAGGAGGTGCACGATGTGCTTGTGGATGAGACGGTGCTGGGACAACCGGCAGTCTGGATTGCCACGGATGAGGGCTTGGCGATGGCACCCCTGGATGGCAGAAACCTGAAGGATCCATCCTCATGGCAAACCGAGTCGGTGGGCTTCGCATCCCAGTCGATTCCTGCCCTGTCGCTCGGCGTGCTGGATGGCAGGCTGTATGTAGGAACGGAAGCAGGGGTGTACGAGCGTACAGGCGCCGATGCGTATCTCAATCTGGGGATTACCAACCGGCCGGTCACCCGCTTGGAGGCGGGATCAGGTTTCCTGGCTGGCAGTGCCACCTTTACCGTGGTATTCATTCGGTCCGACGGCGCTCCCTCGGCGCATACTGTGGCGGCGTTCGGATTTCCAGTGGCCGTGGATGTTGCACCTGACGGCAGTATCTGGGTCGCAGACAATGCCAACGGGATCGGTCGGATTGCTGTGCCCGATCCGTCGAGTGGCCCCGTCACCCCGGACGGCACCTGGACTCCGCAGGGACCGGCCGATGGGACGTTCCCCAAGGTATCGGTCTCCCCGGCAGGCGATGTGTGGCTGGCTGGTATGAACGAGCCGGGGACCGGATTCTACCGGCTTGATGCGCAGGGGTTGTGGACGACCTGGTCATCGTCCCGTACGCCGGAGTTGGCCGGAAAAGGCGCATTCGTCCATATCCACGCGGGTCGGGACGGCACGGCCTGGGCAGGTTCTGAAGGGGGTGGGATCGCCCACGCGGAAAGCGATGGCAGAGTGACGCTCTACGGACCGGATAATTCATCCCTCTTGCCGGCCAGCGGAACTTCCGATTTCGTAATCGTGGGCGGCGTACACGAGGACGGTCAGGGGAATCTATGGGCGACCACACGCGGCTCCTCCCGCCCGCTGCATGTGCGATTGGCTGACGGTACGTGGTCCTCCTTCGGTCCAAAGATCGGACAGGGTCTGCTGTCCAGTTCGACAGCATATGGCCGCATCTTCGTGGACTCGTTCGAGCAGAAGTGGGTTATTGTCCACCGCGAGACCAACTTCCAACAGAGGAAGGGCTTGATGGTCCTGGAAACCGGTATTCCGGACAATCCTGCCGACGACGAATTCCGGTATTTTGAAACGCGTGGCGCGGCGGGGCAGGGTCTACCGTCCGTGAGCGTCAATGCCGTAGCCGAGGACCGGGATGGTCTCGTCTGGATTGGCACGGACAGCGGGCCAGCTTTCTTCATCAACACGGGGATTGTGGCGCGGGATGCATCCGCCATACCCATCTGGCCACAATGGGCCGACCGCTCCCTGGGTACCTTCGTCTTGTTCGGACTGACCATCAATGATATTGCCGTGGATCCTGCCGGACGGATCTGGTTTGCTACCAACGATGGTGCCTGGCTTATCGAAGCGGCGGAGGGCGGCTATGACTTGGTCCAGCATTTTACAGTGGACAACTCACCGCTCTTTTCGGACGAGGTCCTCTCAGTGGATGTGGATGAGT
>JAAZVD010000321.1 GCA_018623785.1 Bacteroidota bacterium
ATGGTGACGAAGCGCGCATGGTGTTTTCACGGCGCCTCGGTGACTCATGGTCGGAGCCAAGTGAAATTGCCAGCGGAGACAACTGGTTCGTGAACTGGGCGGATGTGCCGTCGGTGGCCGTTCATCCAAACGGTGCGATGATGGCGCACTGGCTGGAGCGTCTTGGGGAGGGGCGCTACGCGTATGGCGTGCGGTATGCGTTGTCCTCGGATGATGGGCGGTCTTGGAGCGCGCCCGAGTGGCTGCATGCCGACCGGAGTGCCACTGAGCACGGATTCGCCCGCATCATACCGTTCGAGGATGGTTTTCTGGCCGTTTGGCTGGACGGAAATGGATATGCCACGGATCGACGGGAAATGGCCGTGCACGGAAGGACGGTCCGGGTAGACGGTTCGTTGGGGCCGGAACAGACCATTGATGCCCGCACGTGTGATTGTTGCCCGACGGAACTCGTGCCGCTGCCGGGTGGCCGCGCGGCGATTATCTACAGGGATCGATCTGCGGAAGAAATTCGTGATATGTCGATGGCTGTTTTTAATGGCACCGGGTGGTCCGAATCGGTGTCATTGCACGAGGATGGATGGCAGATCAATGCCTGCCCTGTGAACGGCCCCGCGGCGGATAGGACGGGAGATGTGGTTGCTGCGGCCTGGTTTACGATGGCTCAAGGATCTCCGGAAGTCTGGTACCGATTCATGGATGCAGGGAGTCTTGAGGCTGTTTCGGAGCCGGTACGTTTTGACGTGGGGCGTCCGGCGGGCAGGGTGGCTGTTCGCATGGAGAACGCCGACACGGCTGTAATGGTCTGGATGGAGGGCGGGGATAAGGAGGTTGCAGGACTGTACGCACGACGAGTGTATCGCGATGGCGGTATGGATGATGTTGTTCGTATTGCATCGACGTCCACGGGCCGGGCCGTCGGCTATCCGCGCTTGGAGCGCGATGGCGATGGGTGGCTCGTTGTCTGGACGCAGCCCGCTGAGGCCGCCGACGGCCCGGCCCGGCTGGCCGCGGCCCATATCCGCTTTTGATCACGATGCTGCTTGTTAAACCCGCAAAACGCGAGGACCTGCATCGTATTGAAGCCCTGCTTACCGAGTCAAGGCTGCCTACGGCCGGCGTAGCCACCATAATCGATGATTTTCATGTCGTGCGGGATTCCAAAGGCCACGTCGTTGCTGCCGGTGTCATCGAGTGGCACGCGGAGGAGGGGCGGGAGCCGGACGGATTGATCCGCAGCGTGGTTGTGGATCCTGTTTTCCGGGGTCAAGGGATTGGTACCCGGCTGATCGATTACCTCACGGCATCCACGGATCGAAATCTCTATCTGCTAACCGAATCAGCCACCGATTTCTTTCGTGGATTGGGCTTTGAGTCTATCGATCGCTCCTCTGCGCCGCCAGCCTTGAGGGCCTCCGAGGAATTTCGCTGTCTGTGCGGGGAATCCGCAGCCTTCATGCGGCGTTCGGTATCTTTCCCGGCCTGATAGGCGCCCGTGAGCGCCCTCAGGCACACCTATTATATATTTCATCCAACCATCCGTCCCTCTGCACCCATGGCGAAGACCAACCGTCGCAAGGAACGCGCACGCCGCGCCAATCAACCTGATCTGAACAAGAACGCCCTGTGGATTGCCGTCGTGCTGGCCGGTATCGGCGCCGCGCTGGCTTTCTACGCTACGCAGCTGACATTCGCCATCGAATCGCAAGGAATCGTCGAGGCGTCCGGTTGTTCGTTGAACGATTTCGTGAACTGCGACGTGGCCAACGCCTCGTCTTATGCCAAGATGTTCGGGGTGCCGGTGGCTTGGTTCGGATTCCTTTTTTACGCGTTTGCTGGCCTCTCGGCGGTCTTCGGGGCAACGGCATCCAATACGCGGCAGCCGGCTTCGTTTATTGCCATGGCCCTCGTGCTATCTATCGGGGCAGTGCTATTTACCTTCTTGAAGGCCTATCACCTGTACGAGTTGGGCGTGCTGTGCCTGGTCTGCATTGGTATGTATGTGGCCAACTTCGGACTGCTGGCGACGCTGAGTATGGCGCTGGGATATGGCCCCATGGGCTTTGTTGGGTTCGTCAAGGACTACGTGGCGCGTCTGCAGGGCGACGAGGGAGAGCAGGGGTTCGAGACACAGATTTCCAAAGTGGGCGTCGTAGCGCTGGCCGTGTTCGGCATCGGGTACGCCGGTGCACTCAACCACGCACGGGATATCACGGGGAATGTGGATGTGGATGCCGCGGTGACGCAGCATTTTCGTGGACCGGTGTACGACGTGCAGACCGATCCCGGGGCGTCCATCTGGGGCAATCCGGACGCAGAGATCGAAATCGTCGAGTTTGCCGACTTCCAATGTCCCGCGTGCGAGCAAAGTGCTTTCCACTTGCGCCCGACGCTGTTTGAGTACGAGGACGATGTAAAGGTCGTGTTCATGAACTACCCGCTCACGCGTATCCACGCCCAGGCCATGAATGCGGCCAAGGCGGGGGTGTGTGCCGAGCAGTTCGGGGATTTCTGGACGTATCACGACGAGGTGTTCAAGAACCAGGCTGTGCTGCAATCCA
>JAAZVD010000052.1 GCA_018623785.1 Bacteroidota bacterium
CCTGACCCCCCCGGTGGACACCATACCTGGCCTCGCGTTGAATGTACGTTTTTGAGGAGGCTGACTGACTTTGGCTTCGCGCGTTGCCCTCTTCGCGGGGGATTCGTTAATGCCTGCTTGACTCGCGATCGCCTGCCCAACTATATTTTTCACTCGTTCCGGCGCGCCTTGGTGCGTACCGAGCGGGTCCGTAGCTCAGTTGGTTAGAGCGCTACGTTGACATCGTAGAGGTCGGTGGTTCGAATCTACTCGGACCCACGCAGCCCCTTGTAAGGCCATGCCTTGCAAGGGGTTTTTGTTTATGGGTACAACATAGGTACAGCAAAGTGCCTAAAAATTCCCCCAATCAGTACCCCGGAGGCAGGGGGTACATCCGGGTGATAGGCCTTCTGTTACCCCCGTCAGACATACGTGTGATTTTCTCACAGCCAAATCCAGAATCACACCTTTGACATGTCCACCTCCACCATCCCAAACACGAGGTGATACTCGCATACAGGGCGAACAGGTTGACGTAGTAGCTCTACGATACAGTCCTTCTACCCAGACTGCCACGGGTGCGTGTCAATGAGTATGCACAGGCTCTCTACCCACGCTTTCTCTGCGTTGAGCATAGCCTCAATGGCCTTGAGCGTGCCGGCCTAATCTCTCAGCGCAGTGCTGAAGACAACTCCAAAGAGGAACAAGACAGTGACGATCATTGCCAGTGCCCCAACTATAACATCTTGATCAGGCATTACGAGTCACCATGGTTTTGTTGATTCTTTATGGTGAAGAAGACCATCCACCCCAAAATGCTCGGTACCCAAATACCGATGAAGATTGCAGCCATCTCGTATCCGAAAAACCAGAGAGCCACCGATGCCAGAAGTGACAAGATTGCACCAGTATTAAAAAGGATCTCTCCTTTGGTTAGATTCATGACTACAACGGTGTTGATTTATCGTGGAGTTGGCGAAGAACTACGGTTGAGAGTAGTTAGGTAGTGATTAGTTACTCTTGACCTCCTCCCTGTAATTCAGCCGGTCAGAAGTAGAGAATCGGGCGTGTTCAGGAGGTATTCTTCGGCGAATTGATCCGGGGGCAGGGGGTAAAGCCAAGGTGGGAAGATGCAATTAGTATTGAGCCTGTCAGGCCTTGACCCAGTCCAGTGCGAGGTCCATATCTTGAAATAGCTTCACGTCCCACGATATATTGGCGGAGGTAAGACCCTGCATAAATTGTTTGCCTGATTCATAAATCGCCAGATCAGTCATGACCAGTGCCAGTCGGATGCTTCTATTGGAGTAGGAGTGGCCCAGCGAATACCCAACAGACATTCTCAGGTCGGAAGTTGATACGTTCCACCCCTCTATGTACCTGCCATCCCAGATCACGTACTGGAGTTCATCAAATCTCGGATCAACCCAAATTTGCGACTCATAAGAGCGGATCTCGTCACCGGTCACGACTCCCGAGAGTATGATTTTTAAGGACCGATTGTCCCAGATCAAATCCGCTGGCATGGTCTTTCCCTGAAAACTATGTCTACATCAATCTCTCAATTTAAAAAAATGCCGTTCATATCACATATCGGGGTGTTCCTTTGGCAAGCACAAAAGACGTGATATCAAACGGATCTGCTCTTAAATCAGGTTTTAACGTTCATCTACAGGGATCGGGGTTTTGTCTTCCGATCGGGCAATACGGCGTATCCTCCTCATGCCCCTCTGAAATATGCGTACTATTTCACCAGCACGACCTGCTGGGTAGCCACGAGGTCCCCCGCTTCCATCCTTATGAGGTAGGTGCTTGATGCAAGGCCGTCAGCATTGAACTGTACCGTGTGAGCGCCCGCTGAGACCGTCTCTCCCGCCACCAGTGTCGCTACCTCTCTGCCAAGCAAGCTATTCCGCTGCTTGGGGTTTCTTTTTATCGGTACAACACATCCACAGCGAGGGTGCGGCAGCGGCTCCTGTGCAGCTACAGTGCAGCGCACGATAACATCTCGATGAGAGGCTCGCAAACCGGGAGTCAGTCCGTTTTTGCCTTCTCTTTGCTGCTGCGCAGCTCCCTCAGAAAAGCGGAAACCTGTCCTGAGAATGCATAGTGGGCCGCTGTGACGAGCAATACGGAACCCGCCATGAACTGACTTGGGTCACCGTCCAGGGCCGAACGAAAACCCGTCACAAGCATGACCAGGCCAACCATTCCGCATGCAACAGCCAGTACGTACATCATTTCTTGTCAGGAATAGTGAGCGCGACGACTATCAGCTTACTGAAATTACGTCGATTGTCCAATCGGGGATGACGCATCCTGCGTAACACCACTCACGTTGCTGTCGCGTCAAGCAACGCCCGTATCGGCAGCGTCCTCGCCTTGCTCAGTTCGGACCACCTTCAGGCATGAGCAGGATATCGTCAATGTCTACTTCAGATCGATTCCTGGTATCGTCCGAATCGCTCCAGATGGTTATCAGCAAGGGGCGGTCAGGTGCCTTTTCCCCAAAAACCTGCCGATAGTCCTCGGCCACGTTCCGTCTGACTTGGAGCCACTGCCCCAAGCCGTCTGCCGCAGTGGCTACAACAATGACCTTGAGCCTGCCGAACGACACCACCGATCCGACCGGTAAGGAAGAGCTGTACGTGTACTTGATACTTTTGGGTCGCCCCAGCCAATCGCGCGAGAAGGTCACGTACACGGCAGCGCCCGTGTCGTTGCGCCCCTTCTCACTGGCTCCCTCGGGAAGGTGATGCGCCCGCCAGCGCCAGGCCAACTCCGGATGGTCTGACAACGACCAGTCCAGGTCGAAGTCTGATTGGTTGGCCAAACTGATACGCAGGGCTTCACCCTCCGTCATCGTACGAAGGAATTGATTGCCTCGCTCCTGCACAACCCAGACCCGCTCGTCGTCCGTCATGAAGTCGTCAAGGGGACGAACTTCATTCTTACTCGTGAAAAACTTCCAACGCTCTGGCAAGCCGCCTGGCCGGTAGACCTCGAACCGCTCCACATCGACTGGCCGACCCGATTGGGCACGAGCCTCCGACAGAGCCGACGGGCAGAGCAACAGCAACAAGGCGAATACGAAGGACATACGGCTCAGTCAGCCTGAGGGCCAAATGTGGGGGCGAAAGTCACTACGGATCCAAACTGGCTGACGGCCACGGGGATCCTGCCCCTGCCAGATTCTCCCCTCATGTGGTTGGTTTGATCAGCGGGGACTCTGTTGGGGCTTTGCCGTCCAGCCTTCGGAATCGCTGGGTGCTCTTGATCTCGAGAATTCTTCCTTGTTCGAACGCTCAGATCTGCCGGAGGAATATGCCGCGGGCAATTACGAGTCCGACGAAACGGTGCATGCCGGATATGTGATGTACAACCGCGCCTTCAATGAGCAGCTCTCCGGTAGCTTCGGTGTTCGCGTTGAGGCAACGTCGGCCACCTTCACCGGAAACGAGTTCAACGACGACACGGAAAGCGTGACTCCAGTGAAAGGAGAGAACTCCTATACAGATTTGCTTCCAAGCGCGCTTTTCCGGTATAAGTTGGACGCCAATACCATTATCCGGGCCGCGTGGACCAATACACTCGCCCGTCCTGGTTTTTACGAGCTCGTACCCTATCGCGAAATCGCCGTCGAAGACAATGAACTGGCGGTCGGAAATCCAGACCTTGAGCCAACCCGTTCGATGAACTTCGACGTCATGCTCGAGAAGTACTATGGGTCCGTTGGTCTGATTTCGGGTGGTGTATTCTACAAAGACATCCAAGACTTCATCTACGTACTCGAAGACAAGGATGCGGTGGACCCGGCGACGGGACGTACCTACGATTCCATCTTCCGTCCCGTCAATGGCGCTACGGCTTCCCTGGTCGGCTTTGAAGTGGCTGTGCAGCGGCAAGTTGAACAGCTGCCCGGTTTGGGTGTTTTTGCGAACTATACGTACACCAGCTCCTCAACGGAGAACCCAGGGCTGTCGGACGAGAAAATAGACCTTCCTGGAACGGCCGAGCACTCGCTCAACACGAGCCTGTCCTACAACAAGGGTGCTGTAGACCTGCGCGTCTCGTTCAACTACAACAGCTCGTATCTCGACCCCGATGGCCTGGACCTGACCCCGGGTCTCGAGCGCTACTACGACGCCGTAACGTACCTGGATGTAAATGGCTTGTACCGCGTTAACAACAATCTGCGGGTGTTCTTCAACGCGAACAACCTTCTCAACCAGCCACTTCGGTTCTACGCCGGCGATAAGGACCGGACCTACCAGGCCGAATATTACGGACCGACCTTCAACCTGGGCGTCAAATACGATCTCTAGGCGAAACATACCTTTGGCTTGACCCTGGCGGGCAAACTAGTGCGGGCCGGCAGTCAACGACTGCCGGCCCGCACTTTTTGCGCCAAAACCGGTCTCAAAGAATGTCTTTCGCAATTCTCATCGTCACCAGCATATGTGGCACGTCCACGACCTCGGCAATCTTCAAGTCCGCCGACAGTGAGGCCAGAACATAGGCCTCGGTACGGCTCATACCTGTCTCTTCCACGATGTAGTCGATCATGGTCCGGGTTGCCATTTTAGCCGCATCGTCAATCGTGACCCCATACCCGGTTACCGAGTAATGCGTTGGGCTCTCGTACTGGGGCGAGGGCATGGCACGCCCGTTCTTGATCAATTCGATTTCGTAGACGATCCGCAGGGGACCCTCGATGGCTGTGCCTGAAACTTCGCCATCTCCTTGCGCAACATGGGGATCTCCAATGGAAAACAGCCCTCCCTCCACCAGCACGGGAAAGTAGGCCGTGGTGCCTTCCACCATGTCCCGGTCATCCATGTTGCCGCCGTTGTGCCGCGGTGGTACCGTGGAAAGAAGCTCTTCGGTGTCCGGTGCTACACCCATGACCCCGGGAAACGGACGGAAGGGAACGGTGATACCTGGAGCATAGTCAACCTCCGTATCGCCGGGTTCGAATTCAAAAATCCGGATGTAGGGCTCCGTAAACTCCTCCGCAAGAAAGCCAAAGCCAGGAAAGACGGCCGTCCAGCCCCAATCCTGCACCTCGATCTCATGCAAGGTTACTGCCAGGACATCGCCTGGCTCAGCACCGCGAACCGCCACCGGGCCGGTCAGTGCGTGAAAAGGTCCGGCCGCAAGAATCCCCGGAAGGTCTTCGGCTACGGTTTCCCGCGTGACATAACCACCCGAGGCCTCAACAAGATGTGCCTCAATGATGGCGCCTGAATCGACAGTCAGTACGGGTTCAAAGGTCTTACTCCACTTGTTGTGGCCGTTTTCTGCCGTAATCGTCGCCTCAGGTTCCGGCACCGAAGAAGCAACCGGATTCTGGGAAGGCGACTGGGCACATCCGACATAGAGCGCAGCGATAAAAAGGATGACAAAGCGATGCATGATGGCAGTGAAGGATGGTGAGTGCAAGGAGTAGCGACAATCTATCGAAGTAGCCACCGATATGCTACGGATTCCTTTTCTCGCTCGAAGGTGACTCTGCAGCAGGACCTTGATGTCGGATGAGCGCGTGGCCTCACGTTTCAAAGGGTGTACGACCATGGAATCATCATGTCTGAGCCTGCATGCCCTCGAACGTGTTCGACCATTGCCGACTTCGTCTCTTTGTCGGCCTCATCGCGCTGCTTCTTCCGCTGATAGTGGACCTGATGGCAGCAGAACAGTTGCCATCCATAAGCGCTTCCTATCACACGGACGCCAGGGATATCTTTGTGGGTCTGCTTTTTGTCATCGCAGCCCTAATGCTGGCCTATCACGGTCATACGACAGGTGAGTCTGCAGCCTCGAAAACAGCCGCTACCGCAACCATCGGCATTGCACTCTTTCCCACGACTGCGCCGATGGAAACCGCAGGCTGGGACGCGGTGGTCCACAACGCCTGCGCCTTGATCCTCTTCTGCATCCTGGCCTATTTCTGCTTTGGCCCTTTCCGACGACGAACCAGAGGGTTTACCGGCATGAGAGGGCGCCGGGCCCGTGTTTATGCGGTATGCGGCTGGATTATTGTAAGCGCTATGCTCGGCTTGGGAGCGGCAGAGCTGTTGCTGCCGGCGTCCACGGTCAGTGCCTATGAGATGACATACTGGGCAGAATTCTTTGCGCTCTGGGCCTTCGGCATCGCGTGGATCACGGCTTCCAAAGTACTCCCATTCCTGACCGATTCGGCAGAAGCATTATTTCCGATGACAGCACCCGATAGGCCAGAGACAGCCTCCATTCCAGGAAACTATGCCTCATCGTAAGAAAGCCCAAGGTGCGCCATAGCCTCGTGGGAGCAGCCCTCCCAGCCGGGATTGGCGGTATTGCCCGCGTAGCCCAAGTCCTCCACACCCATCTGGCTGGACCAGAATCCGGAGGCCGTCATATCCCGCATGAGGGTGAAAAACTGTGCGCCTTCCCGGAGCGCAGGTTCCACGTCGTCAGGATAGGCAATGCGCGAGAGCACGGCTTCTTGGTCCTCTGACGGGAGCTCTATGAACGTCCTTCCGCCGGTAGAGGCCACGTGCGTGTCCAACCAGGACAAACCTTCTCGCAGCGGCTCTTCAATTCCCTCGGTGTCTTCCAGAATGAAGTCGATAAAAGCCGGTACGCCGGCATCCGTAGCACTGCCACTGCGATCGTCTGCAGGAATGATCCAGTCGGCCAGCATCTTGACCGTCTCGTATTCATGACGATTGAGCACGGTTGGCTCTCTATCAGCCAGAGGCATGGTCTTCGAGGCCTCCGCCACTTTTGAAGCCGCCTTCTCGATGTCCGAAGGGCCGCAGCCTGGAACAGTGGACCCGATGGCGGCCAGCGCCATCAGCTTGAGGGATTCGCGTCGGGAAAGTGCCATCAGATATTCCTCCGCTTAACTTCGTCCACGATGTATTCAGACGTACGCATGGCCATCGCCATGATCGTCCATGTGGGGTTTTTGTGGGGCTGGGACACGAATGGGCCGGCATCAGCGACAAACACATTCTTGGCTTCGTGCGCCTGACACCATTCGTTGAGAACGCTTGTTTTCGGATCCTTACCCATGCGAGTCACACCCACCTCGTGGATGATCTGACCAGGGCGCGTTATGCCGTAGTCGTCCTCGGCCGTCGGCATATCCCAGACGGATGTACCACCGGCCGCATGAATGATTTCTCGAGCCGTTTCATGGAAGTGCTTCATTTGAAGCTTTTCCTCGTCGCTCCACGAGGTATCAAATTTCAGGACCGGAATACCATACTTGTCAACGACATCGGGATCGATCGTACATCTACTGTCATACCGGGCAATCATTTCGCCACGGCCCGACATGCCGACATACGTACCCCAAAGGCGTCTGTAGTCATCTTTGAGCTGTGCGCCGAAGCCTCCACCGCCCCTGGAACGATCTCCCGTATCCAGCTTCCCGTTGATGCGATGGATGCCACCGCCGAACCCATATCCCGGCATGCCGCGACCGCCCCATACTTCGATGTGATATCCCCGGGAAAAATCGAGGGATGTGTCGTTCTCCCGCCACCAGGGGATGTAGATGTGCATCCCTCCCACCCCGTCATCGTTGTGAACCGGAAGATCGATGAGGTTCGGGAAGAAGCCCATGGCATCGGCACCGGTCGAATCAGTAAGGTACCGTCCCAACACGTCGCTGCCATTGGACAAACCGTTCGGGTGCTGACGGGATGTAGAATTCATCATCAGGCGAGCCGACTCACAAGCACTGGCGGCCAGCACGACAACCTTGGCTTTGACCTCGTAATCCTGCATCGTGGCAGTATCGACGTAAGAGACCCCGGTAGCCTGTCCTTCGTCGTTGGTCAGCACCTTACGCGCCATGGCATTCGTGATGAGTGTCAGGTTCCCCGTGGCAAACGCCGGAGGCAAGAGAACACTCTGCGATGAGAAATTGGACCGTGTTGCACAGCCCCGGTTGCACTGCCCGCAGTAATGACACGCCGGGCGATTGCCGAGTGGTTGGGTGATGATTGAGAGCCTAGATGGAATGACCGGAACACCGACCTTTTCGGCACCGCCCTTGATCATCATCTCGTAGCAGCGCGGACGGGGCGCAGGCATGAAAATCCCGTCGGGTTCGTTATAGAAGTTCTCCACGCTACCGAAAATGCCCACCATGCGGTCCAGCCGGTCGTAATAGGGTCTTAGATCATCATACCCGATCGGCCAATCATCACCCTTGCCATCAATGGACTTCTTGCGGAAGTCATCCGGTCCGAAACGCAGGGAGATCCGTCCCCAATGGTGTGTGCGCCCACCAACCATACGCGCCCTAAACCAATCCCATTGCGTACCCTCGGCCTTGGTGTAGGGCTCACCGTCAATTTCCCAGCCACCTATGCAGGCATCGAATTCCCCGAATGGACGATCCTTGGTGCCTTTACCACGTCGGGGTGATTGGTAGTTCCAGGTCAACATGGCCCCGTCTTCGACCGCATTCCAATCGCTGCCCGCCTCGAGCATGACTACATTGGCGCCGGCTTCGGTCAAGGTCTTGGC
>JAAZVD010000322.1 GCA_018623785.1 Bacteroidota bacterium
GAAAGCAAAGAGCAGTCGGCGCACCGCGCGTCGATCGAAGACCTGCTGAAGGCAGGCACTCACTTCGGCCACCTCACGAGCCGGTGGAACCCCAAGATGCGCAACCACATTTTCATGGAGCGCAACGGGATCCACATCATCAATCTGAACCACACGCAGGCCTACCTGGACGAGGCTGCTGAAGCAGCTGCCCTCTTTACGCGCCGTGGTAAGAAAATCCTATTCACAGGTACCAAGAAGCAGGCGCGCGAAGTGATCCGTAAGCACGCTTCGGAGTGCGGTTCGCCCTATGTCGTCGAGCGCTGGCTCGGTGGTACGCTGACCAACTTCCAGACCATTCGCCGCTCGATCCGCCGCATGGAAGAGCTGGCCAAGATGGAGGAAGACGGCACAATGGAGCAGCTCAAGAAGAAAGAGCGCCTCATGAAAGCCCGTGAACGTGAGAAGCTGGAGAAAACCCTTTCCGGTATCAAGGACATGGCCCGCGTTCCCGGCGCCCTGTTCATTGTGGACATCAACCGCGAGCACATTGCCGTCAAAGAAGCCCAGCGTCTCGGCATTCCGATCATCGCTATCGTGGATACCAACTGCGACCCGGATGTCGTAGACTTCCCGATCCCGGCTAACGATGACGCCCTGAAGTCGATCGACCTCATTACGAGCGTTATTGCCGGCGCCGTGACGGAAGGCAAGAAAGAGCGCGAAATCGCCGAAGCCGCCCAGAAAGCGGAAAAAGAAAAGCGCGCCCAGGACAAGAAGGAAGCTGCCGAGGACGCGTAAGAAAGCGGCTCGACATTGGACCACACACTCGGTCCCTCCTGTTGTACCATGCCCCAACGGCGCGCTCCTGAGCCGCCGTCCATCATCAAAGATCTACGAGACACATGTCTATCTCTGCTGCTGATGTAAAGAAACTGCGCGAGGCCACAGGCGTCGGCATGATGGATTGCAAGAAAGCACTCCAGGAAGCAAATGGTGATTTCGACGCTGCCATCGACTTGCTGCGCACGAAAGGCCAAAAGGTGGCCGCCAAACGCGCGGATCGCGATGCCAAGGAAGGCGTTGTCGCTACCGGCACGACCGATGGTGGCAAGACCGCCATCCTGGTTGAAGTCAACTGCGAAACCGACTTCGTAGCCCGCAATGAGGACTTCCAAGCTTTTGCAGAAGAGCTGGCCTCTTTGGTCCTGACTGAGAAGCCGGCCGACCGTGACGCCTTCATGAGCGTGACCATGGCCAGTGGCCGTACGGTGGAAGATGCCCTGACGGACATGACCGGTAAGATTGGCGAAAAGATCGATGTGCGCCGCACGGCCGTCATGACGTCCGATGCCGGTCAGGTCGTTTCCTACATCCACCCCGGTGCCCGTCTTGGCGTGCTGGTTGATGTTTCAGGCGATGGCGATCTCGACTCCGCTGGCCGCGATGTGGCCATGCAGGTGGCTGCCCTGAATCCGATCGGCACCAGCCGTGACGATGTGCCGCAGGACGTGCAGGAAAAGGAAATGGAAATCGCCCGTCAGGCCGCCATCGAAGAAGGCAAGCCCGAGCAGATCGTGGATCGCATTGCCACGGGTAAGCTCGAGCGCTACTTCAAGGACAACGTGCTCCTCGAGCAGCCTTTCGTTAAAGACTCGTCCATGACGGTTGGCGAAATGCTGAAATCAGCTGGTGCCGATGTCAAGACGTTCGTCCGCTTCGCGCTCGGCGAGTAAGAATTGACGCTGGTTCAAGCGTTATGAGGGCGGGGCTGCGCATGCAGCCCCGCCTTTTTATTGGCTCGTATGCGTTCGTGCCTCACATGAACAGACAAACTCCCCATGCTGGTCGTAGTGCAACGGATAAGCGCGCCGACAAATTGATAAGCAGAGTGGCCGGCGTTAATTTGACTTGATGGCACGGCCTCCGATCTCCCACTACTGATCCTGTGACTGACCCCAGCCCAAACGGACGAACATTCAAACGCATCCTGCTCAAACTGAGCGGTGAATCCCTTATGGGCAGCAAGGCTTTCGGGATCGACGAAGACGTCCTGCGCGCCTATGCTTCCGAAATCCGCGAGGTTACCGATCATGGGATCGAGTTGGCCCTCGTCATTGGTGGCGGTAACATCTTCCGGGGTGTGAACAATGCCACGAAGGGCATGACGCGTTCGCATGCTGACTACATGGGCATGCTCGCCACGATGATCAATGCCATGGCGCTTCAGGATGCACTCGAGCAGGAAGGTGTATACACCCGACTACAATCCGCGCTGAACATGGACGAGGTGGCCGAGCCGTTCATACGACGGCGCGCCATGCGTCACCTGGAAAAAGGACGCGTTGTCATTTTTGGAGCTGGCACGGGCAATCCGTACTTCACGACCGACACGGCCGCTTCTCTCCGAGCGCTCGAGATCGAAGCCGATGTCATCCTCAAAGGCACGCGTGTAGATGGCGTGTACTCGGCCGACCCCGAAAAGGACGCGAACGCCGTGAGATACGCGGAAATCCATGGCAACGACGTCATCGCCCGGGACCTCAAAGTGATGGACATGACCGC
>JAAZVD010000053.1 GCA_018623785.1 Bacteroidota bacterium
CAATCTCGTCTCCTTCAATTTTACACTTATCGCGCGAAGCGTCGTCAAATGATCCATTGAGAAGGCTGCCGTGCGCGGGTGTGGATGCCTGGAGGAGTAGCGATACGAAAAGCAGGAGTGCTGCTGCCCACTTGGGAGCTGCGTGAGAGCGGGTCATCATTCTTGAAACGGGAGTCGAAGTCATTTAATCAAGGCGCAAAAGTGCCGTAATGCGTTGCAAAACAGTGTGTAGTCAACCGCAGCGCTGTCTAGAGACTGCAGTTCCTCACCCGTGATGCAAAAGTTGTGCCAATTTGGTTGTCAGTACGTCATCACACGTGGTCGATCCAACGTAAGCTGTGATCTGTCAGCCTTTGCTGCTGCACAAAAATGTGATCTGAACCAGATGCGGCTAACCATGATAGGTATCCCAATTTGGTTCTGTCGCACGGTTTTCGATGAAAATGGCCTATGCTTCGATAAGAACGGTCGTTGGAGTCAAGCATATTGGTATCGCAATCGATACACTGCGAGTACCGAATCGCGACAGTGCTGCTGCGTGTACAAGCCCACTCGACACAGACATCGTATCCTTGACTCACATACGGATGCCTTCCGTCATTGACTTTTGGACCCGGTCCCGATAGCTTGCGCGGATTACATCCTGGTACCAAACCGAGCTTCTTGTCGGGCATGCTGCGCGTTCTCTTCATCATATTAGCTGTGGTCTTTGTCGCCCTAGGCATTGTGCTTGGCCAGCCGCTACTGTACCTCATAGCGTTCGCCCTGCTTGTTGCCGCGGGTTTGCTCGTGACACTCGGCATGCGTAAGCGCCACAACGATGTGCCCGAGACGTTCATGCAAGCCCCCGAGCAGCCTGATGAGGACCTGGCTTCGTTGGGAATCCTTGACATCAAGCCCCGTGTTTCGGGAACGGGTCAAGAGGTTCCGTCAGAGGATCAGGCCATAGCAGGAGAAGCGGATCCTCCGAACGTTGAGCCTGTGAAATCAGACGCGCCATCCACCACGGCAGACCGATCGATTGCAGCTACGGCAGCACAGGCTCACGTTGCAGGCGTTTCAAAGGCCCGGACGCGACCGAAGAAAGCGCGCGTCATGGTTTCGGAGGCCTCCTCGGAAAGGAAAGCGGACGTTCTTGTGCCCTGCCTGAAATCTCTGCGGGCTTCTCTGGATGCGCATACCGTATGCCTTATCAGGCAAGAGGATGTACCATTACGCTACGACGTAGAGGTCATGATCAGCCAGAATTCCTACGCCCGCAGCGGAGGCACCTACTCGGCCAAAGAGCCCATGCTTTCCGGTCATCGAGCTCTTATTCCCGTCGTTTATCCGCGCGTAGGCCCCAACGGGTTTCCCAAAGCAAAGCTGGGGTACTACCATGAGCCCATCAATATTCGACAGGTGGCCATCGTGCCCGTGGTGCCCAAGCAGCACGACGAACTGTTCTTGCTGGTGGTGGACACTCTGCATGAGGATGGACTGGAGGCCGCCTCCGTTCGCATTCTCCTAGAGCAATACGCCCGGCTCGTAACGACCATTCTCGACACGCTCGACACTAGTCCGCAAGCCGATGAGGCTTCCGGAGCACCCCGGCCTCGACGGGAAATCATCGCCGACGAAATGGAACAGGCGCGTACCTTGTCGCATCCTTTGTCCTTGGCGCTGGTCTATCTGAACAAAGGGGAAGCCTTGTCGGGGGACGGTGTAGGTGACGTCCAAGACCTCGAGGACCAATTCGAGTCCCGTTTGCGCTCCGTTGCGCTGGACGCTCGGATTGAGCGCTTCGGGGAGCTGACTTACGGTATTTTCTACCACGGGGCCCACGACTCACTGGCTGATTGGGCCTCTCGGATCAAGGACGCTTTTCCCGAGGAGGAAAAGATATTTGAAGGGGGCGTCAGCATTGGGGTGGCGCCGTTTCAGGAGCGCCATGATGCTGCTGACGAACTGCGTTCGGAAGCAACGGCTGCTCTGCAAGAGTCGTTTGAGTCCGGGGAATGTGTTATTGTCGGGTAGCCGAGTGTAATCCCTGGCTAGCGTGGCGCTTCTTTTTTCGCGATTGAGGGAAAGACCCATCATCATTTTCCCAGTTCCATGATTTTCGTAACCGTCGTGATGGATGGCGTTGGCGTTGGTTGGCAGCCGGATGCTGACCAATACGGAGACCGTGGGGCAGATACACTGGGGCATGTGCTGGCCACTTGCCGTCCCGCCCTGCCCAATCTGACGGCTGCCGGACTGGGATCCATTCGTGAATTGGCCGGCGTGCCGGCGTCCCCATCACCAAACGCTTCGTGGGGCCGCATGCAAGAGCAATCGGCTGGCAAAGATTCGACCACGGGTCACTGGGAACTGGCTGGCCTGACCCTGGATACGCCTTTTCCAACCTATCCATCAGGCTTTCCTGCAGACCTCATCGATACGTTCTGTCGCGAGGCCGGCGTGGCGGGTGTTCTCGGTAATCGGGCGGTGTCCGGAACGGTCATCATTGACGAGTGTGGGGACGCACATCGTAGCACCGGCCTTCCCATCGTGTATACATCTGCCGACAGCGTCTTTCAGATTGCGGCGCACGTAGACACGATTCCACTCGAGGATCTTTACCGCATGTGCGAGGCGGCGCGAAATCGTGTCTGTGTGAATGAGCACGCTGTGGGTCGCGTCATTGCTCGTCCTTTCGAGGGAGGGCCTGGCGCTTGGACCCGCCTCTCTTCCAACCGTCGGGATTACTCGCGGCTACCCGAGCAGGCTCCGTTGCAGGCCATTCTTCAGCAGCGGGGCATTACCACGGTCTCCGTCGGTAAGGTGGCAGACCTCTTCGGCGGCATGGGATTCGATAGAACGACCAAGACCAGTGATAATGCGGATGGGCTTGCGGTTACTCTCAAGGAAATGCGGGCGGCAGACGGCCCCACCTTCATCTGGACCAACCTGATCGATTTCGACCAGGAGTATGGTCACAGGAATAACCCGGAGGGCTTTGCAGCAGCGCTGGAGGAGCTCGATGCAGTCATCCCAAGCCTGTTAGAGGCGCTACCCGAGGGCGGACGACTCCTGCTCACAGCGGATCATGGCAATGACCCTACCTTTCCGGGTACGGATCATACCCGTGAATACGTGCCCCTTTTGTATTATGGTGGGGGGCAGGCGGTCCATCTCGGTACGCGGGCATCCTTTACTGATCACGCAGCCACGGTGGCTGCATTTTTCGGGTTGGAAACGATGTTCGACGGGTCCCCTTTCGAATCATTCTCCGGACAGAACACATGATCCTCGGCAAAGTCATCGGCACGGTGTGGGCTACGCGCAAGGACGAGCAGCTCAAAGGCATGAAACTGCAATTGGTCCGGGAGATTTCGGAAGACGGTAGCGACAAAGCCCGCGTGGTGGTATGTGTGGACAGCGTGGGAGCGGGCGTCGGCGAAACCGTACTTTTTGCCCAGGGATCCAGTGCGCGTCAGACCGAACTGACGCGTAACAAGCCAGTCGATGCCGTTATCACGGCCATTGTAGATACACTCGACACGCCTTGAGGACCCCATGAATCTGGGAAAGGTGACCGGTCGGGTCTGGGCTACGCGCAAGGATGGCAGTCTTGAGGGCCAACGCCTGCTCTTTGTGCAACCCCATGCATTTAGCGGCACTCCCGTAGGTGGGCGGATCGTGGCTCTCGATACCGTGGATGCCGGTGTCGGAGACACGGTCATGTATGTATCTTCGACCGAGGCCACCATCCCGTTCAAGCCGCAACCAACACCAACGGACGCGACCATCGTGGGGATCGTGGACAGGGTAGATCACGGCTCCGGAAGTTGGACGCCGACGCCAAAATCCTGAACGCTCGTGGCTATCACTGGGTCTTGCCCAGCAGCGGTACAAAGCGGAAAGCCTCCATCGCTACCCGGTCGAATTCATCCTCGCCCATACGTACGATATAGGTCATCATCTGCTGCTCTCGGCCGCCAACCGGGATGACCATGCGCCCTCCCGGCTTCATACCTTCCGGCAGTTTGAGCTGCTTAAGCAGGGAATCAGGCACATCCAGCGCTCCAGCCGTCACGATAATACCGTCGAACGGTCCCATGGACTCCCAACCCAGCATCCCGTCACCGAATCGACAATTGGCTCGGTAACCCAGACTCCTCAGGAGGGGAGCCGTGTGCTCGTAGAGTCCCCGCACTCGTTCAATGGTGTATAACCGCGCACCCATCTCGCATAAAACAGCTGCTTGGTAACCACTGCCCGTACCGATTTCAAGGATCCGTTCGCCGGGCTTCGCATCGAGCACCTGGCTTTGATAGGCCACGGTAAAGGGTTGGGAGATCGTCTGTTTCATCCCAATTGGAAGGGCCTCGTCGTGGTACGCTCTGGCAAGAAAGGCCGGGTCCACAAAATGCTGGCGCTGAACGGTACCAATGGCCCTTAGGACCCGCTCGTTAATGATGCCCTTTTCACGCAGTTCTTCGACCAAGCGGGCCCTCCGGCGCTGGAACTTCCAATCTTCCTTCATGGCTTAGGTGGTGGTTGGCGCAGGTTCAGGTTCCGGCTGGAAACGGGAAGCCAGGGCCTCGACAATACGGCCACTCAGCAGCTCTGCACTGACATTCCTTCTAAGCTCTCCATCGCTGGCCGTGCTGATCTGCCCGGTTTCTTCAGACACCACAATGACGAACGCATCGGAGACTTCGGTCAATCCCACGGCAGCGCGGTGGCGCAGACCCAGGTTGGAGTCCAATTTCATACTGGTTGATATGGGCAGGATGCAGCGCGCTGCCTCAATTCGGGCATCCCGGATGATGACGGCTCCGTCATGCAGGGGGTTCTGGGAATAAAAGATGGTTACCAGGAGGTCCCGACTGATCTGGGCGTGCAGTTGAGCACCCGTTTCAATGTAGCTGCGCAGCCCGGTAGATCGCTCAAATACGATCAGCGCCCCGATGCGCCGTTGGCTGAGGTCCTTGATGGCACCCACGATTTCGTCGATCCGCTCTTGCTGTGCGGGGGAGCGCATGAACCGGCGAACCAACGGATTCTGCCCGAGAAGCAATAGCAGTCGACGGATTTCGGGTTGAAAAAGAATGATGACGGCCAGTACGAACACCTCGGAAATGGATCCAAACAAGGCGCGCATGATCGTCATGTTGGCAGCCGTGACGATCAACTGGATGATGTAGAGCGCAAGGATGCCCACGAAGATCTGAACCGCAATGGTTCCCCGCATCAACTGGTACAGCTTGTACAGGATGTAGGCCACCAAGCCGATCTCCAGAAGATCGACCACTCGGATGGGTATGACCCAGGGAATCAGCGTCACGCGGTTGGATGGTTCGTGGCTGGCCGCGCACCGGGGAAATACGGCAATCGTCGATATACGAGCGCTGCATCACCGCCTCGTCGGTGCGGACCGGTCATGGAGTATACGGTTTATGGGGCCGATATCTGACCGTCGGCTGACCGAATGGTTGCGTCAAGTACATTCAGGAACTGCCGGGTAGCTGCTACATCGTGCGTCCGTACGATGCTGGCTCCGGCTTGAACGGCAATACCCGTCACCGCCAGGGACCCGGGTAGTCGCTCTCCCGGGGGTGGAATTGTGTCCTGGGAGGCTTCCTCCCCGACAGCGGCATGACCAATACTGCTCTTTCGTGATACACCGATCAGCACCGGATGGCCCAATGCCAGGAAGTAGTCTACGTGCGCCATCAGGCGCAGGTTGTCCACGATGGTCTTGCCGAAGCCGAAGCCCGGATCTACGAGGAGCTGCCGGCAGCCAGCCGCTCGGGCCTGGTCCAGCGCGGTGGACAGGGCCGCGCCCACATCGGCCAGGATGTTCTCGGAAGTAGCAACATGCGGCATTTCTCCAGGCATACCTACTGAATGCATCAGTACCAGCGGTGCGTCTGCTTCCGCAGCAACGCGCGCCATTGCAGGATCGAATCGCAGGGCTGTGATGTCATTGAGCATGTGCGCCCCGGCATCCAGAGCAGCGGCAGCCACCTCGGAGCGAAACGTATCCACGGAAATCCATACCCTCGGAAGCCGCTCAGCAAGGCCGGCAATGACAGGCAGGATGCGATGGCACTCCTCATCAGCACTGATCAGGGACGCACCCTGTCCGTAGGTGGTGCCTTTCGGCCGTGAGGAAGCTCCACCCACATCGATGATGGTAGCACCCTCAGAAACCATGGCAAATGCGCGCGTGACGGCCTTTTCTGTATCCAGGTACAGCCCACCGTCAGAAAAGGAATCCGGCGTTACGTTGAGCACGCCCATGACATGGGCGCCGCCGCGAACAGGCGGCCGACAATCCAGGCAAAGCGGGCCAGCGGCCAGAACGTTGGGGTCCATGAACATCTCGGTAGCTACTAATACTGGTTGGAGGCGTTGGAGAACCGTGCGCTATGCGTCGGGTTAATGGTGTGTTGGACGTGATGTTTTGTACGACCGGGCACCTTGTCAAAGATAGGCAAGGACGATGCCCGCGTCGAAAGGAGGCGGTGCATAGCGGTACTTGCCCCGGCTGTTCTGATCATCCACCACCCCCCCACACATTCTCATGCCGCTCACCTTCCCAACCATGGATGAGGCTCGCTGGCCGCCTTCGATTTCACCCCTTAACGTGATCAGGGCGCTCAAAGAAAATCCAATTGGAACGCAGCATGCGTTATTACGCTTGCTGACGCGAAAAGCCGCGGATACCGAATGGGGTAAACGGTTTGGTTTCGCGGAGATTGCTACTGCCTCTGATCCCGTCCGGCTTTATCAGGACCGGGTCCCCATCCATGATTATGAAGCCTTCCGCTCGGATGTGGAGCGTATTCGCCGCGGGGCGGCCGACATTACTTGGCCCGGACAATTCAAGCATTTTGCCGTGTCTTCCGGGACCGCCTCGGCCGGGAAAATCATACCATTGTCCGCGGAGATGCTCGCCATCAACCGGCGCTTTACGTTGACGGTTGCCATGGCCTATTTCGAGGCGCAGGCGGACCCCTCATTCCTTTTCGGGCGCCTTCTTTCCGTTCCGGGTCGGATCGAGGATGATCAGAGCAACCCGGGTTCCTGGATCGGCGAGGTGTCCGGATTGCAGTTCTTGGTCACACCCACCGTCATCAAGAAGTTCTATCAGGCGGTGCCCGAAGACATCCTTTTTCTGCCCAACTGGGAGCAGAAACTTGATGCGATTGTGGCACATACCCACGGAATGAATATCCGGGCCATTGCGATGGTGCCCTCGTGGGCTCCCGTTCTTTTCCGGAAGTTGATCGCCCATCACAACAGGGTATGGCAGGACTCCGCGACGACGATTGCAGAGATTTGGCCGAACCTGGAAGTTTTCTTCTCCGGCGGCGTGGCGCTTTCGTCATACCGCACGCTGTTGGAAGAACAAATCGGGGGTCCGGTCAACTTTGTTGAGAACTACGGCGCCAGCGAGGGCTACATCTCTTTCCAGGATATTCCCAACGCGGACGATATGTTGGTCCATCTGGATACCGGGGTGTTCCTCGAGTTCGAGCCCGTTGATGGAAGTGGTCCGCGCGTAGCCATTGAGGGTGTAGTCACGGGGGTGCGGTATCGAATTTTCGTTTCTACCTGCAGCGGATTGTGGGCGTATGAAATGGGTGATGTGGTCAAATTCACCTCCACGGACCCATACCGTTTGGTCGTAGCCGGTCGAACCAACGAAGTGTTGGATACCTATGGAGAGGCGGTCTACGGCGATGAGGCCCGGCAGGCACTGGAGAAGGCGTGCGAAGTGACCGGTGCTCAAACGACGAATTATCACATTGCTCCCGTACCTGTATCGAACGCTTCTTTGCCCGGACACGAATGGCTCATTGAATTCGATGAGCCCCCCTCGGACATGGACCGGTTTGCACGTGTCGTCGACGAACATCTTCAAGAGATCAATCGACACTATGTCATCCGTAGGGAGGCGCAAGCGTTTTTGTTGCCGAAGATATCTCCCCTTCGCCGGGGGACCTTTTTTGACTGGCTGCGCGCCACCAAGGGACGTGTCAGCGCTCAAACCAAGGTTCCGAGAATGAGCGAGTCGCGGCAAATTGCAGAAGCTCTTCTGGAAATTTCGGGAAACAATCCGTGACAGACCGGTATCAGGACGTTGGCTCCCCGGAGATCGGGGAACAAGCGCATCGTGCCGGCGTGAATTCCTACCACCAGACGTCGTTTTCGGGCGCCGTCACGCGATGATGTATCACTACGCTCACTTCGCCGGCTTCGTGTACCGGCAACGCCGGTAACTCCGGTACCTACAGCTACCAAGAATCAGGACAGAGGAAGGGGAATATGTACGTCCCACGCCAGCAGCGCATGCTGGATCAGTACCTCCAGGAGATCGGCCAAATCCCGTTGCTGACTCCGGATGAAGAGGTCGATTTGGCGCAAAAGATCAAGCAGGGCGATCAGGATGCTTTGCATCGCCTCACCCGGGCCAACCTGCGATTCGTCGTATCGGTA